>NZ_JBHJTL010000041.1:0-67771 GCF_042264065.1 Streptomyces sp. NPDC056222
CCGTACGCGTCGGACGACGCGTACGGGCCCTCGGTCGTGCGGGGGTGCCGGGACTACTCGATGACGAGCTCGACCTGGATGTTGCCGCGCGTGGCCTTGGAGTACGGGCAGAAGGCGTGGGTCTTCTCGAGGAGTTCGCGGCCCGGCTCGCCCTGGAGGTGGTCGGGGAACTCGGCGCGCATGACGACCGCGAGGCCGAAGCCGCCGTCCGTCTCGTCCTTGCCGATGGAGACCTCGGCGGTGATGGAGGCGTCCTTGATGTCGATCTTCTCCTGGCGTGCCACCAGACCCATGGCGCTCGCGAAGCAGGCCGCGTAGCCGGCGGCGAAGAGCTGCTCCGGGTTCGTGCCCTGGCCGTTGCCGCCGAGGGCCTGGGGGTGGGCGAGGGGGAGGTCGATGTGGCCGTCGGAGCTGACGGCGCGGCCCTCGCGGCCGTTGGCGGTGGCGACGGCGGTGTAGATCGCGTTCATGGGTCCTCGTTTCCGTTCAGGTCGGGGTGTGCTCACCAAGGTAGCGTGCAATTCAGTTGTGCACAACTGAATGGCTTGCGATGGGGTGTCCCGTACCCTGGAGGCATGGAGACTCTCGACACGACCCGGGACGAGGACTTCCTCCGGCTCGACCACCAGATCTGCTTCTCGCTGCACGCCGCCACCCGCGCCTTCAACGGCGTCTACCGCGGCGCCCTCAAGGAGCTCGGGCTCACCTACCCCCAGTACCTGGTGATGCTGGTGCTCTGGGAGCACGGGGAGCTGCCCGTGAAGCGGATCGGCGAGCATCTGCGCCTCGACTCCGGGACCCTGTCCCCCCTGCTCAAGCGGCTGGAGGCGGCCGGATACGTCGAGCGGCGGCGCAGCGCGGAGGACGAGCGGTCGGTCACCGCGCGACCCACCGAGGCCGGCGCGGCGCTGCGGGAGAAGGCCCTCGCCGTGCCGAAGCGGATCGCCGCGGCCACGGGCATGGAACTCGAGGAGATGCGCGCGCTGCGGGCCCGGCTCAACGAGCTGGCCGTCCGGCTCGACAGTGTCGACCCGGACGACCTGAGCGCCTGCGAGTAGGCCTGCGCGAATGGCGAAGGGCCTGTCCCACGGATCCTGCCGGGCGTCGCCCGAGATGATCCGCGGGACAGGCCCTGCCCGTCCCGTGCCGCTTCCTAGCCGCCAGAGGTGATCCTCGGCACCTTCCGCAGCAGTACCGCCACCAGGACCGCCGTCAGCAGCGCGAAGCCCGCACTCAGTGCCGATGCCGACTGCAGAGCCGTGGTGAAGGACTCCCGCGCCGTCGCCAGCAGTTCCTCGTCCGCCACCGCGCTCGCCGCGCCCAGGGACTCCCGCGCCGCGGCCGGCGCGTCGCCGGGGATACCGCTCCGGTAGACCGCGACCGCCACGCTGCCGGTCACCGCGATCCCCAGGGCCAGGCCCAGGTCGTACGCCGTCTGACCGGTCGCCGCCGCCGCGCCCGCCTTCTCCGGCGGAGCCGCGCCGACCGCCAGGGCCGTGCCGAGGACACTGATCGGGGCCGCCCCGAACATGATCACCGCGAGGCCCAGGGAGGCCACCTCGACCCCAGCGGCCAGCGCGATCGCCGCGTACCCGGCCAGCGAGACCAGCAGGCCTCCGATCAGGACGTACGCCGGGCGGAGGCGACGGGCGAGCAGCGGGGTCAGCTGCGATCCGGCGATCAGCCCCACCGCCCCCGGCAGCAGCCAGAGACCTGCCTCGAGGGGCGACTGACCGGCGACCGCCTGGAGGTACTGCGGCACCAGGTACTCCACCCCGTTCAGCGCGGTCATGCCGAGCAGCAGGGCGAGCAGCGCCCCCGTGAAGGCGCGGTCGCGGAAGAGCCGCAGATCGAGCAGCGGGGTGGTCAGCCGGTTCTGGCGACTGACGAAGAGCAGCGTGAGGGCGATACCGCCGGCGAAGGCCGCGCCCGACTCCGCCGTCGGACCGTGCGAGGCCACCGACTTCACCCCGTAGACCAGCGGCAGGACCGCCAGAAGGAAGAGCGCCACACTCGGCACATCGATCCGGCCGGCCCCCGGATCGCGGTACTCCGGCAGCAGCACCGGCGCCGTGACCAGGGCGAGCAGCATGATCGGCAGACCGATCAGGAACACCGAGCCCCACCACCAGGACGCCAGAAGAACGCCGCCGACGATCGGGCCGATCGCCAGGCCCACCGAGAGCGCGGTCACCCACATCGCGATCGCGGTCGCCCGCTGCCGTGCGTCGGTGAACATATGGCTGATCAGGGCGAGCGTGGAGGGCAGTACGGCGGCTCCCGCCACGCCCAGCAGGGCGCGGGCCGCGATCAGGGTCTCGGCGTTCGGGGCGTACGCGGCGAGCAGCGAGGCCAGCAGGAAGCCCGCCGAGCCCGCCATCAGCAGCCGGCGCCGGCCGAGGCGGTCGCCGAGCGTGCCCATGATGACCAGGGTGCCGGCGGTGAGAAAGCCGTAGATGTCGGTGATCCACAGCAACTGGGCGCTGCTCGGCCGCAGATCGGCGGCCAGGTAGGGGGTGGCCAGCCAGAGGACGCCGAGGTCGGCCGTCATCAGGGTGACCGGGAGGAGGAGGACGGCGAGTCCGAGCCACTGGCGGGCGCCGGCCTTCGCCGACGCCGCCTCGGCGGGGGACGCGGGGGTGCGGGTGGTGGTCATCGCGGCAGCGCTCCGTTCAGGGATTCCTCGGCGGACTTCAGCAGTTCCCGCACCCGCTGCGGGCGCAGTGCGCGCGGCACCCCCGACAGCTCGGTGCCGTACACGATCTCGACGGACGAGTCCTCGATCCCGCAGAACCGGGAGACCGCGACCCGCAGTTGGAGGTCCAGGACGGTGGAAAGACCCAGCCGCTCGATCTCCGCCTCGGCGTTGCCCATCAGGGCCAGCCACAGCATCCGCTTCGCCGCCAGGCGGGGCTTGCTGCGGCCGTAGGCGAAGCCGTAGTTCCACACCCTGTCGATCCAGCCCTTGAGGACGGCGGGCGGCGCCATCCACCAGACCGGGAAGACGACCACGATGTCGTCGGCGGCCAGGATGCGGTCCATGTGCGCGTGGACCTCGGGGGAGTACGCCTTCTCCCGGTTCTCCCAGTCCGGCTCGTCCGCCGGCCGGAGGACGGGGTCGAAGCCCTCGGCGTACAGATCGAGTACGTCGACGCTCTGCCCCCCGTCCTTCAGCCGGGCGTGGACGAGGTCGGCGATCCGGGCGGTCAGGGAGTCGGTACGGGGGTGGGCGAGGACGAGCAGGGTGTGGCGGGGCATGACGGCGTCCTTCGGGGAGACCTTCGGGAAGGGGGGCGGGCACGGTGGGCGTCAGAGACCGAGGCCGGAGCCGCCGCTCGCGTCGATGTTCTGGCCGGTCACCCAGCGGGCGTCGTCCGAGGCGAGGAAGCCGACCACATCGGCCACGTCCCCCGGCTGTCCGACCCGGTTGAAGACCGAGAAGCCCGCGGCGTGCGCCTTGGCGGCCGGGTCGGCCATCCACGGGTGGATGTCCGTCTCGATCGTGCCCGGCGAGACCGCGTTGACGGTGATGCCACGGGCGCCGAGAGTCTGGGCGAGGGTCAGGGTCAGCACCTCGACCGCGCCCTTGGAGGCGGCGTACGAGGTCATGCCGGGGAAGGCGACCTTCGTGACGCCGGAGGAGATGTTGATGATCCGGCCGCTGTCGCGCAGTCGGCCGAGGCCGTGCTTGACGATGAAGAACGGCGCCTTCGCGTTGACCGCGAACACCCGGTCGTAGTCGGCCTCCTCGACCTCGTCGATCGTGCCCGCGCCGGCGATTCCGGCGTTGTTGACCAGGATGTCGACGCCGTCGGCGTGCTCGTCGAAGGCCTTCCAGAGCGCCTCGGCGTCCCCGGGGACTCCCAGTTCGGTACGGATGGCGAAGGCGGAACCGCCGGCCTCCTCGATCGCGGCGACCGTCTCCTTCGCGGCGGCCTCGTTGTTCGCGTAGTGGACGGCGACGCGGGCGCCGTCGGCGGCCAGCCGCAGGGCGATCGCGCGGCCGATGCCGCGGCTGCCGCCGGTGACGAGTGCGGTCTTGCCGGTGAGGGTGGTGGAGCGGGTCATCGGAGTCTCCTCGGTGGTGGTGTTTCCTGCTGACGAGGAAGACTCTGCGGGAGGGCGGTTCGGGATCGGTTCGGGTTCTGTTCGGGCCCGGTTCGGACGGGGAGTTACGGTGACCCCATGCGATTCGGGGTGCTGGGGGAGACGGCCGTCTGGACCGAGGACGGGCGGCCCGTCCGGGTCCCGGAGCTCAAGGTGCGCGCCCTGCTCGCCTCGTTGCTCGTCGACACGGGCCGGCCCGTCGCCACGCACCGTCTCGTCGACGACCTGTGGGGCGAGGAACCGCCCGGCAATCCGTTGCGCGCCCTCCAGGCGAAGGTCTCCCAGCTGCGGCGCGTCCTGGAGGAGGCCGAGCCCGGCGGCCGCGATCTGCTGGTCTCCCGCGCCCCCGGCTACCAACTGGCGCTCGCGGAAGGCGCCTTGGACGCGGAGCGGTTCGCCGCGCTGGCCGCGCGTGCACGCGCCGTATCCGACCCGGTGCGGCGGGCGGAGCTGTTCGCCGAAGCGCTCGAGGTCTGGCGCGGCCCCGCGTTCGCGGACTTCGCGGACGAGCCGTTCACCCGGGCCGCCGTGAACCGCCTGGAGGAAGAGCGGCTCGTCGTCCATGAGGACGCGGCCGAGGCGCGCCTCGCAGCCGGGGAACACACCCTGCTGGTAGGGGAGTTGGCCGAGCTCGTCGAGCGGCATCCGCTGCGTGAGCGGCTGCGTGCCGTGCAACTGCGCGCGCTGTACCGCTCGGGCAGGCAGAGCGAGGCACTGGCCGGGTACGAGGAGCTGCGCGTCCGCCTCGCGGAGGACCTGGGCCTCGACCCGAGCCCCGAACTGGTGGAGCTCCAGAGGGCGATGCTCCGCCAGGACCCCGCGCTGGACGCGGTACGGGCCGAGGTGCCGACGGCTTCCGGGGACACGGCCGCCGAGGCCGCGGCCTCGGCGCGGGACGGAGACGTACGGGAGCCGAACGCGCTCTCGCCTTCGGGCTCGGCACCGGCCCATGGCGCTGTGCACGGAGGTACCGGCCGGGGCGAGGTCCGCGGCAATCTGCCCATGGCCATCAGCGGGCTCGTCGGACGCGAGCAGGCCGTCGAGGAGATCCGGGAGCTGCTCGCCGGACGGCGGCTCGTCACGCTCACCGGCCCCGGAGGCGTCGGCAAGACGCGATTGGCCGTGGAGGCCGCCGGGCAGGCGCGGGAGCTGTTCCCCGACGGCGTATGGCTGGTCGAACTCGCCGGTGCACACGGCGAGCTGGCCGAGGTCGTCGCCGCGGCCATGGAGCTGCGCGACGACGGGGCGTGGGGCGTACGGCCCGAGGCGGGGCGGACACCGAGTGGGGCGGAGCGGCTCGCCGGCGTCCTGCGCGGCAGACGGATGCTGCTCGTCCTCGACAACTGCGAGCACGTGATCGACGAGGCCGCCGCCCTGACCGAGCTGCTCCTGCGCACCGTCCCCGACCTCGTGGTGCTGACGACCAGCCAGGAGCCCTTGGTCCTCGCCGGGGAGACGCTGTGGTCGGTGCCGCCGCTCGATCTCGCCGGGGCCGTCGAGCTGTTCGTCGCGCGGGCGGCCGCCTCGGCGCCCGGATTCGCGCCGGACGCGTCCCAGCGGGCCGCCGTGGAGGGCATCTGCCGCCGCCTCGACGGAGTCCCGCTCGCCCTCGAACTGGCCGCCACCCGGGTGCGGGCGCTCGGCGTGCACCGGCTGCTCGAACGGCTCGACGACCGCTTCCGGCTGCTCAGCGCAGGGCAGCGGGGCGCACCGGCCCGGCAGCAGACGCTCCGCGCGGTCATCGACTGGAGCTGGGAGCTGCTGCCCGGACCGGAACGCCTGGTCCTGCGCCGGCTCGCCGTCCACGCGGAGGGTTGCACGCTGGACGCGGCGGAGCAGGTCTGCGGGGGCGGCGAGGTCGCGCCCGACGACGTGCTCGACCTGCTGGCCCGGCTGGTGGACCGCTCGCTGGTCGTCGCCGTCGACGGGAAGGACGGTCCGCGCTACCGGCTGCTCGAATCCGTGGCCGCGTACTGCCTGGAGCGGATGGCGGACGCGGGCGAGACCGAGGACGTACGCGGCCGGCACCTGACGTACTACACGGGCCTCGCCGTGGCCGCCGAACCGGAGCTCCGCGGCCACGCCCAGCGGGAGTGGCTGACCCGCCTCGACGCGGAGTCACCGAACCTGCGCGCCGCCCTGGACCGCGCCGTGCAGCGGGGCGACGCGGAGCACGCGCTGCGACTCGTGGACGCGCTGGCCTGGTACTGGGTGCTGCGCGGCCGCCTGGGCGAGGCGGTCCGCTCGACGGCGGCGGCGCTGGACACGGCGGTCGCCCCCGACCCGTCGTCGGGTCCCGACGCGCTCGCCCGGGCGCGGGCCCGCGTCGACGTGTGGCGGACCGGGCTCACCGTCATGAGCGGCGACGGAACGGACCGCCGGCGCCGCATCGCGAGCGCGCTCGCATCCGTCGACGCGGCGTACGGAGCCGGCCCCGCCGCCCTGGCCTGGGCCCGCTGGTTCCTCGCCCACGCGCTCTGCGGGACCGGGAGCCAGAGCGAGGGCGAGGAGCTGACGAACGCGGCGCTCGACGGGTTCGCGGAGGCCGGGGAGCCGTGGGGGGAGGCGGCGGCGCTGGGGGACCGGTCCGTGCAGCGGCTGCTCCGGGGCGATCTGGCCGGGGCCGAGGACGACGCGGCCCGCAGCGCCGCGCTCTTCGCTGCGGTCGGGGACGCGTGCGGGGGTCTGTGGTCCGTGTACCCGCTGGCGACCGTCGCGGAGATCCGCGGCGAGTACGCGCGGGCCGCCGGGCTGAAGCGTGCCGCCCTGGACACCGCCGAGAGCTTCGGTCTCACCACCGAGGTGCCGGACCTGCTGTCGGGGCTCGGCAGAACCGCGCTGCTCATGGGGGACCTGGCGCAGGCGCGTGCGTACCACCAGGAGGGGCGGGAGAAGGCCGTCGAGGTCGGCTTCCGGGCGGGCGAGATCAACGCGGTGCTCGGTCTGGGCCTCGGGGCCCGGCGGGAGGGCCTGCTGGAGGAGGCCGAGGTCCACCTCCGGGAGGTCCTCGACTGGCACCGGCTGGTCGGGCTCGACGGGGCCAACGCGCTGATCCTCGCCGAGCTGGGATTCGTGGCGGAGCTGCGGCGCGACGCGGAGGGGGCGCTCGCGCTGCACGAGGAGGGGTACGCAACGGCGTCGACGACCGGGGACCCTCGGGCGGTGGCGCTCGCGCTGGAGGGTCTGGCCGGCGCCCATGCCCTGGCCGGGCGGCGTGAGGGAGCGGCTTTGCTGCTGGGTGCGGCGGGGGCGTTGCGGGCGTCGACGGGAGCGCCGTTGCCCGCGGCGGAGCGGGGGGATGTGGAGCGGGTGGAGGCGGTCGTGCGCGCCGCGCTGGGGGACGGGGCGTTCCTTGCCGCCCGGGCCCGGGGCGAAGGGCTCGGGGCGGAGGCGGCCGTGGGGGAGGCGCGCGGGGTCTCGGGGGCACCCGTGCCGTAAGGGCACCCCTGAGGGTTGTGCCCATCCCTCCCGCTCCAGGGGGCGATTGCCCGCAACGGTGGGACGGGTGGGCAGCCGGGAATACTGTAAGGACCCCACCCTGCATCCGTCCCTATACTCAACCCATGTCCTCCCTCAGCCTCCGGCGGGCCACCGCCGACGACTCGCGTCGTCTCACGCAGCTCGTCCGGAAATCCCGCGCCTATCGCGGTGACTACGCCGCGATGGTCGACGGCTATGTCGTCGGGGGGAGCTACATCGAGCACCACCCCGTCTTCGTCGCCGTCGACGAGCGGGATCGCGTGCTCGGGTTCTACGCGCTCCTGCTCGACGAGGCCGAGCTCGATCTCGCCTTCGTCGCCGACGAGGCGCAGGGGCGTGGCGTCGGGCGGCTGCTGATGGAGCACATGATCGGCCAGGCCCGCGCCGCCGGGCTCAGCACCGTACGGGTCGTCGCGCATCCGCCCGCCGAGGAGTTCTACCTGCGGACGGGAGCCCGCCGCACCGGCATCGTCGAGCCCACCGGCCACATCCACTGGGCCAGGCCCGAGCTCCGGTACGACGTCGCGTGAGCGCCACCGAAGAGGCCGAGAAGGCCGACCGCCGCCGGGTCTTCGCCGACCTCACCCCGCTCCGTACCTCCGCGCACTACCGCCGCCTCTGGTTCGGCAACACCGTCTCCTGGGTCGGCCAGGGCATGACCGCGCTCGCGGTCTCGCTCCAGGTGTACGAGATCACCCGCTCGCCGTTCTCCGTCGGGCTCGTCGGGTTGTTCTCGCTCGTCCCGCTGATCGTCTTCGGTCTGTACGGCGGCGCCATCGCCGACACCGTCGACCGCCGCAAGCTCGGGCTCGCCAGCGCCACCGGCTCCGCCGTGCTCTCGGCCGCCCTCGCCGCGGCCGCGTTCGTCGGCTTCCACCACGTCTGGTTCCTGTACGCGATCGTGGCCCTGCAGTCCGTCTGCGGTGCGCTCAACTCGCCCGCCCGGAGCGCGATGATCCCGCGCCTGCTGCCGCCCGAGCAGCTGCGCGCCGCGAACGCGCTCAACTCGATGACGACGACCTTCGGCACGCTCGTCGGCCCGAGCCTCGGCGGTCTCATCGTCGGTTTCGGCGGCTTCCAGATCGCATACCTCATCGACGCCGTCGCCTTCTCCGCCGCCCTCTACGCGATGTGGCGGCTGCCCTCCATGCTCCCCGAACGGACCGGCGCCAAGCGGGCCTCGGTCCTGGACGGGCTGCGCTTCCTCGCCACCCGGCCCAATCTGCGCATGACGTTCTTCTCGGACTTCTGCGCGATGATCCTCGCCCACCCCCGTGCGCTGTTCCCCGTCGTCGCCGTCCTCTGGTACGACGGCGACGCGACCACCACCGGGCTTCTCGCCGCCGCCCCCGCCGCGGGAGCGCTCCTCGGCGGCGTCCTCAGCGGCTGGCAGGGGCGCATCCGCCACCACGGACAGGCGATCCTGCTCGCCGTCGCCTGCTGGGGCACCGCGATCGCCGTCTTCGGGCTCACCCGCAACCTGTGGATCGGGCTGCTCCTGCTCGCCCTCGCCGGCTACTCCGACACCGTCTCGATGATCTTCCGGAACACGATGATGCAGGTCGCGGCCCCGGACGAGATGCGTGGCCGACTCCAGGGCGTCTTCATCGTGGTCGTCGCCGGCGGGCCGCGGCTCGGCGACTTCCTCGCCGGCTCGGTCGCCGATCTGACCTCCCCGGCCGTCGCCATCACCGGCGGCGGAATCGCCTGTGTGCTCGCGATTGGTGTGCTTGCCCTGTACGGGCGGGGTTTTCGCCGATACGACGCGCTCAACCCCACTGCCTGAACTGGCGGTTGGCCGCCACGGCATATAGCCGCCAGGCCGTTCTGTACTCAACCACCGCTGTGCGGACCAGACTCCTCGCGACGCCCGGAACCACCCCTTCCCCCGGGTGTCGAGGAGTGCGTCGATGATCAGACCTTCCGCAGGAGGAAGGGCCGGGCTGCTCGCCGCCGGCATCTCCCTGGTGCTGCTCACGGCAGGGCAGACCGCCGCTGCCGGGGGAACCACCGCCCCCGCCGTACCCGACACCTTCAAGGGCGCCGCAGACCGGAGCGCCACCGTCACGCTCATCACCGGCGACCGGGTCACCGTCACCGACCTCGGTGGCGGCAGGAAGACCGTCACCGTCGACCGGGCCAAGGGCGCCACCGGCGCCGTACGCAGCGAGATCTCCGACGGCCGCGTCACGGTCGTCCCCGACGAGGCCCGCAGCTACCTGGACTCCGGTGTGCTCGACCGCCGGCTCTTCGACGTCAGCGGCCTGATCGAGCAGGGCATCACCGACGAACTCCCGCTGATCGTCACGTCCGGCAAGGGCACGCGCTCCGCCGCACCGCGCGGCACCGAGACCGTCCGCGCCCTCCCGAGCATCGGCGGCGCCGCGGTGGAGGCGACCGACCCGGCCGCGTTCTGGCGGTCGTTCACCTCGCCCACCACCCGCTCCGCGGGCGGCAAGGTGTGGCTGGACGGCAAGGTCGAGGCCGCCATGGCCGAGTCCAACGCCCAGATAGGCACCCCGAAGGCGTGGGAGGCCGGGCTCACCGGCAAGGGCGTGAAGGTCGCCGTCCTCGACACCGGCGCCGACCTCGGTCACCCCGACCTGGCCGGCCGGGTCGCCGAGTCCAAGTCCTTCATCGAGGGCCAGGAGGTCGCCGACCGCGGCGGCCACGGCACCCATGTCACCTCCACCGTCGGCGGCAGCGGTGCCGGTTCGGAGGGCAAGGAGAAGGGCGTCGCGCCGGGCGCGACCCTCGCCGTCGGCAAGGTCCTCAGCGACGAGGGCTCCGGCACCGAGTCGCAGATCATCGCCGGCATGGAGTGGGCCGCCAAGGACATCGACGCGAAGATCGTCTCGATGAGCCTCGGTTCGCGCGAGGGCAGCGACGGCACCGACCCGATGGCCCAGGCCGTGAACAGCCTGAGCGCCGAGACGGGCGCCCTCTTCGTCATCGCCGCAGGAAACAGCGGCGCCCCCGGCACCATCGGCTCGCCCGGCGCCGCCGACTCCGCGCTCACCATCGGCGCCGTCGACTCCGCCGACCAGGCCGCCTACTTCACCAGCCAGGGACCCCGCTTCGGCGACCAGGCCCTCAAGCCCGACCTCTCCGCGCCCGGCGTGGACATCCTCGCCGCCCGCTCCCAGCTGGTGACCGGCACCGGGCTCTACACGACGATGAGCGGTACGTCGATGGCGACCCCGCACGTCGCCGGTGTCGCCGCGCTGCTCGCCGAGAAGCACCCCGACTGGACCGGCGCGCAGCTCAAGAACGCCCTGATGTCGTCGTCGAAGACGCTCACCGACTCCAGCTACGCGCTCGGCGCCGGCCGGGTCGACGTGGCCGCCGCGATCTCCGCGAACGTGACCGCCACCGGCTCCGCCGACCTGGGCTTCTTCGCCTGGCCGTACGAGGAGAACAAGCCGGTCACGAAGACCGTCACGTACACCAACCACTCCGACGCCGCCGTGGAGTTGAACCTCGCCGTCGAGGGGATGCCCGCGGGCGTCGCGACCCTCGCCGACACCACCCTCACCGTTCCGGCCCACGGCACCGCGCAGACCACGGTCACCGGCGACGGCACGAAGGCCCCGGTCGGCAACGCCTCCGGCCGGATCGTCGCCTCGGCCGCCGGCACCCCCGTCGCGCACACCGCGCTCGGCCTGGTGAAGGAGGAGGAGCGCTACAACCTCACGATCCACGTCAAGGACCGTGACGGCGCCCCCACCTCCGGCACCGTCGTCGTCAAGCAGCTCGCCGAGGGGCGCCACGACCCGTTCCCGGTGGCCGTCGGCGAGTCCGGCACGATCGAGCTCCGGCTGAAGCCCGACACGTACACCGTCGACACCTTCCTCGACGTCCGCGGCTCCAAGGGCAAGGACTCCCTCGGCCTCGGTTTCCTCACCGACCCCGAGATCGTCCTCGACCGCGACCGCGAGATCACCCTCGACGGGCGGCAGCTCCGTGAGATCCGGGCCGAGGTCGAGAAGCGGACGGAGACCCGTCAGCTGCTCATGGAGTTCGACCGGGACGCCCACGGCGCCTCCTTCGGCGGCGCGGTGCAGGTGCCGATGAAGTACGACTCCATCTTCGCCGCGCCCACCCGCAAGCCCGCCAACGGCACCTTCGAGTACCGGACGGTCTGGCGGCTCGGCAAGCCGCTCCTGGAGGCGAGCGTCGACGGCCGTGAGCTGTCCGACGCCACCGTGCAGGCCGGCTCCACGATGCTCGAAGGCCGCCACAAGCTCGGTGTCGTCGACGCGGGCACCGGCACGGTCGCCGAGTACGCCGGCAAGAACGTCAAGGGCAAGGCCGTCCTGGTCCGGGCCGGCGCGCTCCCGAACGCACAGCTCGCCCAGAACGCCCAGGACGCGGGCGCCACGGCCCTGTTCGTCACCGACGACCAGCCCGGACGGCTGATGTCCTGGTTCGGCACCGCCGAGTTCGAGGACCGGCCGCTCGCCGTCGCCACCGTCAACTCCGCGGACGCCGCACGGCTTTCGGAGGCGGCCGAGCGCGGCAAGCGGGTCGACCTGACCGGCACGCGCTTCACCCCGTACACCTACGACCTCTCCGAGGGTCACCCGGGCGCGATCGGCAAGGACCTCGTCTTCCGGCCCGACAGGGACGAACTGGCCACCATCCGCTCCGCGTTCCACATGCCCACGGGCAAGAAGGAGCTCGGCGGCGAGTTCCGCTACTCGATCACCGACACCTTCCCGGTCGGCTTCGGTTTCAAGGAGTACATCGCCTTCCCGACCGAGCGCACCGAGTACGTCTCCACCGGCACCGGCCAGGGCTGGCACGAGTCGGTCGACCTCGCCGACTCCCTGGAGCAGCGGGCGGGCGTCAACTCCTACCGGGGCGGCAGCAGCCAGTCGCTCGACTGGTTCGAGCCGGTCTGGCACCCCTGGCTCGGCACCGGCCTCGGCTGGGGCCAGGAGCGGTCCGGCAACCAGCTGCGGTTCAACACCCCCGGCTGGGGCGACTCCGGCCCCGACCACACGGGCTTCGGCAACGTGTGGAGCGACGACTCGCAGACCCAGTTCACCGAGGTGTACATCAACGGGACCCGGGTCGACCGCAAGATGAGCTCGGGAGCCTACGCCTGGGACGCCCCGGCGGAGGAGGCGACCTACAAGGTCGTCACCGACACCACGATGGACGCGGAGCGCTGGCGTCTCTCGACCAAGGGCCACTCCGAGTGGACCTTCCGCTCCAAGGCCCCCGCGGCGAACACCACCGTCTTCCTTCCGCTCATCAACCTCGGCTTCGACGTCGACACCGACCTGAAGGGCGATGTGCGCGGCGGAAGCCGGGTGCCCGTCGGGATCTTCGCCGAGTACGTGGAGGGCGCGATCGACACCGGCAAGATCGGTGGCGGCTCCCTGGAGGTCTCGTACGACGACGGCGCGACCTGGCAGAAGGTCGCTCTCGACAAGTCGTGGCACGGAACGTCCTGGACGGGTGAGCTCCGGGTGCCGGACAACGCGCAGTACATCTCCTTCCGGGCGGGCGCGTCCGACGACCGAGGCGGCTCGGTCAAGCAGGAGATCATCCGGGCGGTCGGGGTGAAGTAGCCCCAGGAGTCCCGGAGACGGGGGAGCCCCGGCATGGCGTGCAGCCGTGCCGGGGCTCTCTTCGTCCCGCCGTCACCCGCCGCGCGTCACGATCCCGCGCACGACACCCAGTTCCACCAGGTCCTGGGGGCGCAGCCGGAGCTGGTCGGCGGTGACCGGGGCCTGGTCCGGCTCCCTCTTCAGGATCGCCGAGGCGAGCTCGGGGGCGATGACCGAGAAGTAGCCGTCCGGCGTGGCCCAGGTGTTGCCCGGCGCGGCCAGCGCCAGGGCCCCGCCCGAGCCCCCTTCGCCGACCAGGAGCGAGGTCACCGGGACCCGCGCCTCGGCGACCGCGGTGAACGCGTCCGCGATGGCCGGACCCGCCCCGGCCCGTTCGGCGTCGGCGTCGTTGGCGGCGCCGGGCGTGTCGATCAGGGTGAGCACGGGGATCCCGAGCCGGTCCGCGAGCCGGATCAGCCGGGCGACGGTCCGGAAGCCCGCGGGGCGCGTCGCCGTCCCGTCCTGCGCGGCGTACGCGACCGTCCGCCCCTCATGGAGTCCGAAGCCGCACTCCACCCCGGGGTCGACCCCGCCCGCCCGGTCGCCGCGGATGGCCGCCCGGGCGGTGAAGTAGGCGTCCAGATAGGCCCCGGCGCGGGGGCGCTCGGCGGACCGGGCCCGTACGACGGCCTCCCAGCCGGTGCAGGGCGGTCCGGCCTCGGTGAGCGCGCGGGGCGGGGGAGCGGAGGCGGGAGCCGGGGCGCCTTCCGAGCCCCTCAGCAGCCGCAGCCACAGGGAGAGCGTCGCCCGCAGGTCCTCCGGTTCGACGATCCCGTCCACATGCCCGTGCTTCCACTGGCTCTCCGCCGTGTACGCGGCGGGGTCGGCGTCATGAGGACGGACCCGCGAGCCGGCGAACGCCACCTGGGCGGTGGGGAGGGCGAGCACGACGTCCGCGCCCGCCCCGACCGTGGCCCAGCCGCCGCCGGTGGACGGGTCGCGCAGGACCGCGACATGGGGGACGCCGGCGTCCCGCAGTCGTACGGTCGCCTCCGCCACGCGCTGCAGCTGCGTCAGGGCGATCATGCCCTCCTGCATCCGGCTGCCGCCCGTCGCCACGAGCGACACCAGCGGGACCCGGTCCGCCAGGGCGGTGCGGTACGCGGCGACGAGCCGGTCCCCGGCCGCCTGCCCGAGCGAGCCGCCGAGGAAGCCGAACTCGAAGGCGACCAGGACCACCCGGCGACCGTCGATCGTCGCCCTGCCGTACAGGACGGACTCCTCCTCGCCGGTCCTCCCGGCGGCACGCGCGCGTGAGGCGTCGTAACCGGCCCAGCCGATCGGGCCGTCCGGGAGCGGCGGCGCGAGAGCGGCCGGGGCCGGCAGCGGGACGAAGTCGTCGGTGACCAGCCCGATCACCGCACGGGCCGTGAGGCGCTCAGCCATGGAGGGCCTCCGGGAGGGCCTTCTTCAGGAGCTTGCCCATGTCGTTGCGGGGCAGCGCGCGCAGGAAGTGCACGGTGCGCGGGCGCTTGTGCGGGGCGAGGAGCCCGGCGACATGGTCCGCCAACTCCTCCGCCGTCGGCGGCTTCTCCGCGTCCGCCGGCACCACCCAGGCCACGATCCGCTCCCCGAGGTCCGGGTCCGGCGCGCCGGTCACGGCGGCCTCCCGCACCGCCGGGTGGTCCAGGAGCGCGTTCTCTATCTCACCCGCGCCTATCTTGTAACCGCCGCTCTTGATAAGGTCGGTGGCCTTGCGGCCCACGATCCGTACGTACCCGTCGGGTTCACGGACCGCCACGTCCCCGGTGCGGAACCAGTCCCCGTCGAACGCGGCCGCCGTCGCGTCCGGCCGGTTCAGATATGCGGAGAACAGGTTCGGGCCTCTGACCTGGATCTCACCGACGCTCTCCCCGTCGTACGCCCTCATCTCCGTGCCGTCCTCCTCCACCAGACGCAGCTCCACGCCGCGCAGCGGCAGCCCGACCGAGCCGGGGCGCGGGTGGGAGCCCAGGGGGACGGAGGTGTTCATCAGCGTCTCGGTCATTCCGTACCGCTCGATCACCGTCCGGCCCGTCGCCGCCGTGATCCGCTCGTGGTCGTGGACCGGCAGCGCCGCCGATCCCGAGACCAGCAGCCGCGCCTCGGCCAGCGCCCGTACCAGCGCCGGATCGTCCGCCAGCGCGTCCGCGATCCGGTGGTACATGGTCGGTACGCCGAACAGCATCGTGCCGCCGCCCGCACCGAGCTCCCGGGCCACACCCGCGGTCGAGAACGCTCCGAGATGGCGGACGGATCCGCCCCGCCGCAGCGGTCCGAGGACCCCCAGGACGAGCCCGTGGACGTGGAAGAGCGGCAGCGCGTGGACGAGGACGTCGTCCGCGGTCCACGCCCAGGCCTCCTCCAGGGCGTCGAGGGAGGCGGCGATCGCCCGGGAGGAGAGGACGACGCCCTTGGGCGGGCCGGTGGTGCCGGAGGTGTAGACGATCAGGGCGGGCGACTCGGAAGCGTCCGACCCGCCGGCGAAGGCGAAGGCCGCGGGGACGGGGCCGAAGGACGTGACCGTCGTCTCGACGTCGATCCGGGGCAGTTCCGCGAGCCCCGCCGGCAGAACGTCCTCCGCCCCCGCCAGGACCACGCTCGGAGCGCTGTCGCCGAGGATGTGCGCCAGCTCCCGCTCCCCGGTGCGCGGGTTGAGCGGGATCGCCGGTACGTCGGCCAGCAGTGCGGCCACCACCGCGACCGCCGTCCGTGCGGTCGGTGTGGCCCAGACGGCGACCCGTCCCGCGCCTCCGATCCGTACCGCCAAGGCCCCGGCGGCCTCGGCCAGTTCCTCGTACGTCAGGGTGTCCGCGCCGAGGCGCAGTGCGGGCCGGTCCGAGCCGGCCACCAGGGCCGGGAAGAGCGCGCTCAACGGTCGTCCTCCTCGCGTAGCGGGATGCGAGAGGCATTCTTCCCCCGCCTCAGGAGGGTCGCGCTGCGACCTTGCTCACCTCCGGGGAGCCGCCGCCGTCCCCGGCCGGCCGGATCGTCCGCATCCGCCCGTAGGCGTAGACGCAGCCGGCGAGGGCCAGGTCGGACAGGAGCATGAAGCCGATGGAGTAGGAGTCCTTGGCGCTGTAGATCGCGCCCATCACCAGCGGCGGAACGAACCCGCCGAGCCCTCCCATCGCGCCGACGATGCCGGTGACACTGCCGACCTGCGGCTGCGGGGTGACCTGGGAGACCAGTGCGAAGACCGAGCCGCTCGCCGTGCCGAGTCCGGCCGCCATGCAGAGCAGGGCGATCGTGCCGCCCGGGTTCAGGGGCGGGTCGAAGGCCTGGACGATGGCGAAGAGGGCGGCGAAGCCGAGCGCGGCGGCGGTGACGAGGGCCGGGTGGATCCGGTCCGAGAGCCAGCCGCCGATCGGCCGGAAGACGACGGTGACGAGAGCGAAACCGGCGGCCTTGGTGCCGGCGTCGGTCGGGTCGAGCTCGTACCAGGTCTTGAGATACGTCGGCAGGTACACCCCGAAGGCGACGATGCCGCCGAAGCCGATGGCGTACAGCGCCGACAGCTCCCAGGTCACCCGCAGCCGGCCCGCCTTGCCCAGCCGGGATCCGAGGGAGGCCGTGGGCACCGGCCGGTCGGGGCGGTCGGTGATCAGGAACACGGCGAGGACGGCGTACGCGGCGAGCGCGACCGCGACGACGAGGAACGGCAGGTTCTCCCCGTGCTTGGCGATGCGCGGGGTGAAGTAGCCGGAGAGCGCCACACCGCCCATGCCCATGCCGAAGACCCCGAGTGCCAGGCCCCGCTTGGCCGGTGGGAACCAGGAGTTGACCAGAGGGATGCCGATGGCGAAGGTCGTCCCGCCGAGGCCGAGGAGGAAACCGACGGCGAGCATCGCGCCGTACGAGTTCTTCGCCGGGATCAGCAGCAGGACGGGGACGATCGTGAGCGCCGAGACCAGGGGGAACATCACCTTGGCGCCGTAGCGGTCGGTGAGCGCACCGGCCGGGATCCGGCCCAGCGAGCCCACCAGGACCGGGACGGCGACGAGCAGCGACTGCTGGAATGAGCTGAGGTCCAGCCGGTCCTTGTAGTCCCCCGCCAGCGGCGCGATCAGGTTCCACGCCCAGAACGTGAGCGTGAATCCGATCGTGGCCATGACCAGGTTCCGGTAGGCGGTGCCGGAGGGCTTCTCAAGGGTGTCCACGTGATCAGTCAATGCCGCGACGCCGGGCGGGGCGCGCCGGATTGGGCCGTACGGGCGTCCGGTCCGGGGGCTCGCGCACGGCCCGCCAGGGCCGGTTCACGGTCGGGGGGCGGGCTGCCGGCTAGGGCCGGTTCACGGTCGAGGGCGGGCTGCCGGCTAGGGCCAGTTCACCGTCGTGGGCGGGCTCCCGTCGGCCGCCACCGCCAGGTGAGGGCCCTCCTGGGTCGCCGCCACCTCGACCGTGATCGCCGTGACGCCCTCCCGACGGTGGGCCGCGGCCAGCGCGCCGCGCAGCGTGGCGAGGAGCCGCTCGCCCTCGGCCTCGTCGATCAGGGTGTCGACCGCGCCCGAGAAGTGCACCGAGGGCTGGAAACCCAGCAGGACCGCCGCGCCGCCCGTCTCGCGCAGCACACGCCCCCGGAAGGTCGTCGGCGCGTCGGTGGGCGGCTGCTGGAGGGCGAAGATGGTCGTCCGTACCTCCTGGATGGTGGAGTCCAGTTCGTCCACCGCCCGCCCCAGCAGGACGCTCTCGTCGGTCGCCTCGGCCGCGCGCCGCCGTGTCGACTCCAGCATCATCTCGGTGGCGAACAGCCGCTGGACGACGAGATCGTGCAGGTCGCGGGCGATCCGGTCGCGGTCCTCGTACACCGCCAGCTGCTCCCGATCGTGCTGCGCGTCCGCGAGGACCAGGGCGAGGGCGGCCTGGGAGGCGAACTGCGAGGCCAGGAGGCGGTCGACCGCCGTGTACGGGCGGCCGCCGCGCCGCCGGGGGAGGGCGAGGGTGCCGATGAGCCGGCCGCCGCTCTGCAGCGGCAGCATCATCGAGGGCCCGAACCGGGAACGTACATGGGTGGTCATCCGTGGATCGGTGGCCGAGTCCTCCACGAAGACCGGCTCACCGCCGAGCAGTTGCTCGAGGACGGGCGAACCCGGCGCGATGGTCGTACCGACCAGGTCGCCCGGGTCGCCGACCGTCGAGGCGGCCACGATCTCCATCCCGCCCTCCTCGGTGGGCTGCAGGACGACCCCGGCGGAGGCGTCCGCGAGCAACCTGGCCTGCTCGGCGACCGTCATCAGCGCGTCCTCCGCCGGTTCCCTGGTGAGCAGGGCCGTCGTCACCGCCGCCGCGCCCTCGATCCAGCGCTCGCGCTGACGGGCGGTCTCGTACAGCCGGGCGTTGCCGATGGCGATGCCGGCCTGCGAGGCGAGGACCCGCAGCAGGGCGAGGTCCTCCTCGGTGAAGCTCCCCTCGCGCTTCTCGGTGAGATAGAGATTGCCGAACACCTCCGTGTGGACACGGATCGGGACACCGAGGAAGGAGCGCATCTCGGGATGGCCCTCCGGGACCCCGCTGGAGCGCGGATCGGCCGTCAGGTCGTCGACCCGCAGCGGCTGCGGGTCGTGGACGAGGACGCCGAGGAGCCCGGTGTGGCCGTCGGGGAGCCGGGGGATGCGCTGCCGCTCCGCCTCGGTCATCCCGGCCGTGAACAGCTCGGTCAGCCGGCGGCGCTCGGGGTCGACGACCCCGAGCGCTCCGTAGCGGGCGCCGGTCAGGTCGATCGCGGAGTCCACGATGTGCTGGAGCGTGGTCCGCAGTTCGAGATCGGTGCCGACACTCAGGACCGCTTCCAGCAGCATCGGCAGACGGGGCGCCGGGTCGTCCTGGTCCATGAGCGACATGCGCTTATTGTCGTACAAATGGGCGGGATGTGGCGATCATTCGCTGTCGGCCAGCGGGTCGAGGACCATGGGCTGGATCTTGCCCTCCAGCATCGCGCCGAGCCCGAGGATCGCGCAGACGTCCGGCCGCTCGGCGATGTGCACCGGCATCCCGGTCGCCTCGCGGAGCATCTGGTCGAGCCCGGGGAGCAGGGCGCTGCCGCCGACCATCATGATGCCGCGCTCTGCGAGGTCGGCGACGAGGTCGGGCGGGCACTCGCGGAGGATCTTGCCGATGCCGTCGAGGACGGCGGTCAGCGGGGTGTGGATCGCATCGCGTACGGCGGCGGTGTCGACGGTCACCGAACGGGCGAGGCCCGTGGCCACGTCGCGGCCGTGGATCTCGGTGGAGGTCGGGCCCTGGAGGGTCAGGCCGTTGCCGCTGAGGGCGAGTTGCAGCGGGCGGACGGACTGACTGGGCAGCATCAGCTCGTGCTGGTGGCGCAGGTGCTGGATGACCGCGTGGTCGATCGCGTCGCCGCCCACGGGGATCCGCTCCGCGGTGACGATGGAGCCCAGGGAGAGCACGGCGACCTGGGTGGTCGCCGCGCCGCAGACCATGATCATGGTCGCGGTGGGCTGCTCGACGGGGAGTCCGCAGCCCACGGCCGCCGCGATCAGGGTGTCGACCAGCTCGACCCGCCGGGCGCCGAGCCCGACGAGGGTCTCCACGGCGGCGCGCTGGGCGAGCGGGTCGCTGTCGTGCGGCGTGCTGGCGGCGGCGCGCAGCCGGGGCTTGCGGCGAAGTTGGCGGCGGAGCTTCTCGCCGAGGAGGTGGCGGAGCATCCGCTGGGCCATCTCGATGTCGACGACGGTGCCGCCGGAGACGGGCCGCATGACGCGGATGTAGTCGGGGGTGCGGCCGGTCATCTTCTCGGCGAGCGCGCCGACGGCGATCAGCGCACCGGTACGGGTGTTCACAGCGGCGACACTGGGCTCGTCGACGACGAGCCCGGCGCCCTTGACGAAGACCCGGGTCCGGGCGGCCCCCAGGTCGACGGCGACATGGCAACGACGCAGCTGTTCCAGGCTGACGGTCACGGCAGATCCTCCGGAGTGCGGTGCTGGCACGAGCGAGGGTGGACGCCGGTTTGCTACGGCGTTCTGTTCGCATCGTGCGACTCCCACCGCGATGCCGCGCGCTGGGCTGCGCCGCCCGGGGGTGCGGGGCCGCCTGACGGCGGGTCGGTGTGGGGTGGCCCCGGGGGCGAGTTCGGCGCGGACGGGTGTCGGGTCGCTCGTGGTCCGGGGCGTGAGCTCGGCTCGGCGGGTGCGGCGGGCGCGGGGCGGGGCGCGGCGCGGGCGAACTCGGCTCGGCCCCGTGCGAGTCGCTCGGGACTCGCGGTGCGCGTTCGGCGCGGCGGGTGTGCCGCCCAGCGTGGCGCCGGGGCCCGTGGCCGGCGCACGGCAGGCTCGGCCCGTCAGCGGGTTCGTTCGCCTCCGTGGCACGGGCCGCCGTGGCGGCGCCGGGGTCGCGCGGAGCAGTGCGGGGCCCGCACCGCCCCGGCCGTGCGGCCCGGCGAGGCTCGCCGAGCACGGCGGGGGCGTCAGAGCAGGCGTTGCAGGAGGCCCCAGGTGAATTCGGCGGCCCGGGGGGTTCCGTCGGGGAGGGTGAAGTCCAGGCGGAGGCGGGTGGGGGCGCTGCCGTCCCGGGCCCGGGCCGGGGGGAAGGCGTTGCCGACCTCGGGGAGGGTGCAGCTCCAGGGGCGCAGGTCGGCCTCGGTGCGCAGCTCGGGGACGGGGGAGCCGGGCGCCCGGACCAGGCCGCTGCCCCAGACCGCCGGCGGCTTTCCCACGATCACCTGCCAGCGCAGCTCCGGCCAGAGCGGGAGCTCCCACTCCAGGAGCTCGGCGTCGAGCCGGGGGACCGCGCGGCGGGCCACCGGCTCGCCCAGGACGGAGCGGTACCGGGACAGCTCCCCGCGGCTTCCGCTGCCATGGGCCCACGCCTGCCAGCGGCGGTTCGCCTCACGCGACTCGGCCCGCGTCGCCCCCAGATCCCTGAGCGCGTCCTCGACCAGGTCCGGCTGGTGGTCGGCCATCCGGCGCAGCAGGACGAGCTGGAACTCGCGTGGCCCGAAAGGCCCGGACGGTGTCATGAGCCCATCCTGCCCGAAGCGGGAGAATCACGACGACACGCCGCCGACCTGGGGTTTCCTCACAGGATCCTCACGTTCCCGCCTACCTCTGGTGTCCTGTCGACACATACTCTGCGGCAGCCATGGACTACTGCCACCAGTGCCGACGGCACCTCAACGGCGCACTCGCCTGCGCCGGATGCGGGACCCCCGTCGAGGAGCTGCGGTACGAGACCCCCCAGCCGGTCGCCGCGCGCGCCGCCGCGGCCCAGCGCGTCGAGTACGTCGAGCCCACCGCGCCCGTGGCGTACGAGGAGCGGGCCGAGCACATCTACGAACTGGACCCGCTCGAGCCGCCGCGCTCGGCCGCTTCCGGCGGTCGGGCCGCCGCCCGCCGTGGCGCGGCGTCGGGGCGGAGCAGTGCCCGCCGCAGCCGTCGTGCGCGCAGCCGCAAGGGGCGCAAGGTCCTGGTGGGCACGCTCGGCATCGTCCTCGCGGCGGGTGCGCTGAGCATGGCCAAGCTGGCGCTCGAGCCACCGGGCGAGGGCGGCGCCGCCACCGCCGTACAGGAGGAAGAGGTCGTCGAGACCTCGCTGCCGCCGCTGCCCTCGGACAGCGCCACGGCACCGGAGGGGCCGACCCCGGTCACGGTGACGAAGTCCGCCACCCCCAAGGGCTCGGACGGGCCCGCGCCCGGCCATACGGGCATACCCGGCCAGGGATCCGGTGGCCAGGGATCCGGCGGTTCCGGCAGTGGCGGCGGTTCGCAGGGCTCCGGAGGCGGGCCCCCGGCCGGTACGCCGTCCGGCTCGCCTTCGCCCTCGGGCTCGCAGAGCGGTCCCACGCCGACCGGCTCCGGAAGCGCCACCGCGACCCCGCCCGGCGGTTCGCCGACGGCCACGCCCAGCCCCACGCCGTCCCCGACGCCGACGTGCACGTGGATCATCTTCTTCTGCGTCTAGCGACTCCCCGAGCGCCGAGACGGCGTCAGGCCACGTCCTCGCCCAGCATCCGCTTCAGCAGATCCCGCAGCAGCGCGCGCTCGTCCGCCGTGAGCTGTCCGAGCGGCTCGCGCGCGAAGTCCAGCGAGTCGCGCAGTCGGCCGGCGGTGTCCAGGCCCTCCGGGGTCGGCGCGGCCAGCTTGACGCGTCGGTCGGCCGGGTCGGGGCGGCGCTCCACCAGCCCACGCGATTCCAGCCGGTCGATGATCCCGGTGACGTTCGACGGCTCGCACTTCAGCTTCTGGGCGATCTTCCGCATCGGGACGGGCTCCAGCGTGAGCAGTCCGAGGACCCTCGCCTGGGCGCCGGTCAGCGCGTGCTCCGCGGCCGCCTGCTCGTATTCCGCGTAGTACCGCGCCACGACCGTGCCGATCAGCTCGACGACTTCGCGGGTGAGGGGGTCTGAGTTCGAGGTGGCCATGGGCTCCATCCTACCCAGATACTTGACAACATGAAATATCCAGGAGCATGGTTGTTTCAGGTAGTGAAACATTCTGTTCCAGGAGGCCGTACCGATGTCCGTAATCCCCGCGTCCAGCCGTGAATGGCACCTCGTCGCCCGTCCGCACGGCTGGCCCACCCCCGCGGACTTCGCGCTCCGTGAGACCCCCGTCACCGAGCCCGCCGAGGGCCGGATCCTGGTCAAGAACCTGCACTTCTCCGTCGACCCGTACATGCGCGGCCGGATGAACGACGTGAAGTCGTACATCCCGCCGTTCAAGCTCGACCACCCCATGGACGGCGGCGCGGTCGGCGAGGTCATCGCGTCCAACGCGGAGGGATTCGCCGTCGGCGATCACGTCCTGCACGGTCTCGGCTGGCGTGAGTACGCCGATGTGCCCGCCCAGCACGCCACCAAGGTCGACCCGGAGCTGGCCCCCCTCTCCAGCTACCTCGGCGTCCTCGGCATGACGGGCCTCACCGCCTACGCCGGTCTCTTCGAGGTCGCCTCCTTCAAGGAGGGCGACGCCGTCTTCGTCTCCGGCGCGGCCGGCGCCGTCGGCGGCCAGGTCGGCCAGATGGCGAAGCTCAAGGGCGCCTCCCGGGTCATCGGCTCCGCCGGGTCCGACGAGAAGGTCAAGCTCCTCATCGAGGAGTACGGCTTCGACGCCGCCTTCAACTACAAGAACGGCCCGGTCAAGGACCAGCTCCGCGAGGCCGCCCCGGACGGTATCGACGTCTACTTCGACAACGTCGGCGGCGACCACCTCGAAGCCGCGATCTCCTCGCTCAACGTGCACGGCCGCGCCACCATCTGCGGCATGATCGCGCAGTACAACGACACCGAGCCGGTGCCGGGCCCGCGCAATATGGCCATGATCATCGGTAAGCGGCTGCGTCTCCAGGGCGTCCTCGTCGGCGACCACTACGGCCTGCAGCCGCAGTTCGTCCAGGAGGTCGGCGGCTGGCTGCGCTCCGGCGAGCTGAAGTACAACGAGACCGTCGTCGAGGGCATCGAGAACAGCGTGGACGCCTTCCTCGGCCTGCTCCGCGGGGACAACACCGGAAAGATGATCGTTTCGGTGACCGGCTAGTCTTCCCTCAGCCGTCGCGATCGTGGGCGCGAGTCGCGGCGAATCAGCAGAAGGAAGACCCGCATGTCCATTCAGCAGTCCGACGTCCTGTACACCGCCGTCGCCACCGCCGAGAACGGGCGCGACGGCCGTGTGGCCACCGACGACGGTCAGCTCGATGTCGTCGTGAACCCGCCGAAGGCCATGGGCGGCTCCGGCGCCGGCACCAACCCGGAGCAGCTCTTCGCCGCCGGGTACAGCGCCTGCTTCCAGGGTGCGCTGGGCGTCGTGGCCCGTAACGAGAACGCCGATATCTCGGGCTCGACGGTCACCGCCGAGGTCGGCATCGGCAAGAACGACGACGGCTTCGGCATCATCGTCAAGATCTCGGCGACCATCCCGAACGTGGACGTCGAGACCGCGAAGAGCCTGATCGAGAAGGCTCACCAGGTCTGCCCGTACTCCAAGGCGACCCGTGGCAACATCACGGTCGAACTGGCCGTCTGATTTTGCGCGTACGCTTGACGTGGGCCGCACCCCGACCGACCGGGGTGCGGCCCTCTTGCGTCATGGCGCCGGTCGGTGCATCCGTCGGCGCACCGGTCAGCGCGCCAGCAGAGCCCGGCCGACCTGCGCGAACGCACCCTTCGGGTGGTCCCGGAAGAGCGGTTCCGTGCCGAACAGGACCACCGGCGCACCGTGCGCGGCCGTGCCGCTGACCACCGACGCCCGCCCGGCCGCGTCGCCCGGACCACCCCTGCCGTCCGCGCCGGGCCGCCAGTGCCCGGAGACGAGCGGATCGGCCGCCGCGTACGACTGCTCGGTCCGCACCCCCGCCCCCAGCCCCGTGAACCACATCGGCGCGTAGACGAAGCTGTGCCCGGGAGCTCCGCCGGTGATCGCCCCGCCCGCGTTGCGGACCGTCACGACACCGTTCGCGTCCCCGTTGCCCTCCACCGCCGTGGCCGGGAGCAGCGCCGCCGCCGCGTTGAACGCCGCGCCCGCCGAGCCGATGCCCACCACACCCGCACCGCTCGCCCGCAGTGCCTCCCGCGCGGCCGGGGTGAGCTTCCCGTACTCCAGGCCCCGCGACACGAACAGCACGTCGGCCGTCGACCAGTCGAAGCCCGCGTTCAGGATCTCCGTCGACACCGGGACGACCTCGAAGCCCATCTCGCCCAGCGCGAACAGCTCACCGGCCGTCACCGAGGCGGCGACCCTGGTCCGCTCCAGCGGCGCCGAGCCCCGCTCCTTCGTGGCCCGGAACACCACCCCGTACCGGTCCGCGAGCACCCGCGCCGCGCCCCGCGCCGACGCCGGCACCACCGCCGCTCCGTCGGCCGTCCGCCGCACCTTCACCCCCTGCGCCAGCAGCGTGTTCACCGCGGCCAGCTCCTTCGGGTCGTCGAGCCGCAGCAACAGGTCCCCGAAGGGCGCGACCGAACCCGTGGGGGCCGCGGCGTGGACCGGGCGCACCACGCGAGGCACCGGGCCGTGCTCGATCCGCCGCACCGTCGCGCCCCACAGCAGCCCGAGGCTCCAGCCCGAGATGTCGTACATCGTCGACACGTCCGCGCTGATGTCGCGGCCCTCCGCCAGGATCACGTTCGCCATCCCGCGCTTGGGCTGGCGCATGTCGACGACGTACGAGCCGTCGAGGGCCCGCCCGACCCGCACGTCGTTGGCGACCAGATGGTCCACGAGCCGTGCCGCGGCCACCGCGGAGGCTTGGGACCGCCCCGCCGGAACGACGTACGCGCGCGGGAACGTGGTCGTGTACACGTCCTCCGGACCGATCCCCGGCACGCCGGGCACCGTCTCCTCGGAGACCGGGCGCTGCGCCTCGCCCGCCGCGCCCCGCCGGAACGTCTCGATCTGGTCGGCGAGCACCGACGCGCGATGCGTGTCCGTGTGGTCGAGGGTGGCGCGCATCGCCGCGCCCGCGATGTCGACGTTGATCGCCGCCCGGCGGCGCAGCTCCGCCTCCGGCAGCGTGTCGTACGCCTGGTTGTTCACCGTCATCGGGAACTCGATGGTGTGCGCGGCCACCGCGCCCTGGAACGGCATGTACTGCGGTGTGAAGATCGGCGGCCAGTCGTCCCAGCCCTCCTGCTCGTCCCGGAACGGGATGACCGCCGGGCGGACGCCGTCCTTCGCGGGCGTGTAGCCGAGACCGTTGACCGCCTTCTCCATGCCGAGCGCATTGGCGTAGGCGTTCTTCAGGAACAGGTCGTACTCGTAGTTCTCACCGTGCGGCGGGGTCGTCGGCTCGATCAGCGTGCCGTTGACGTACCCGTGCATGTCCAGCATCACGGCGGGCTGCTTGTCGATGGCGATCCGCCGGATCGCGCGCGCCTCGGGCTGGGACGCGGTGATGAAGTCCCGGTTGAGGTCGAAGCCGTTGCCGTTGGCGCGGGTGCCGGCGATCCGGCCGTCCGGGTTGGCGGTGACGTTCAGATACACCCGGGTCCTCGCGAGCAGCCCGGCGGTCTTGCGGTCGGTGGCGGTGGCCAGCTCCTCGATGAGTTCCAGGGCCGCGTCCGTGCCCTCCCACTCATTGCCGTGAATGTTGTTGTTGATGAAGACCGGGGTCTTGTACGCGGCCTTCAGCCGGGTGTCCTTCGCCGCGGCGGCGGGCGCGTTCTCGATCCGCTCGCGCATGCGCTCCTGCTCGCGGGTCTCGCGGGCGCTCTCCGGGGCGGTGACGGTCACCAGATACAGCTCGTGCCCGCCCGCCGACCGTCCGGCGACCTCGACACTCACCCGGTTCCCGAGCTTCTGCAGCGCGTTGAGGCGCGGGGCGAGGGAGTGGTACGGGGCGAGCCCCAGCTTGATCGACCTGTCGGCCGGGTCGACGGGCGGGACCGCGAGGTCCGTCCGTCGCGGGTAGCCGCCGTCCGTGCGGAGCGGGGTGTCGGCGGGGGCGAGGGAGGAGCGCGCCGCGAACGTACGCGGCGGCGCGGCCGCGGTGTCCCGCCCGGCCCCTTCGCGTACGGGACCGGGCTCTGACGTGCCGCCGGGCCCGTGTCCCAAGGGGCCGGGTGCGGCGCTCGCGGGCAGCGCGGTGAGGACCAGCGCGCCGAGGAGCGCGCCGCAGACGGTGGTGATCAGGACGGGTCCGGGTTTCGCCATACGTACGCAACCTCCGTAAGTGATCAGTACGCAGGGGTCTACCCTGTCGTGCCCCGGACAACAAGAGGGCCTACGGCGCGGGCCCGATAGGGTGATCCTCATGCGTGATTTCGGGGCCGGTCTCGGTTATCTGGTACAGGGACAGAAGTGGGTGGGCCGGCACGGCCGATGGTTCGGATTCGGGCTGCTGCCCGGTCTGGTGACCCTCGTGCTGTACGTCGGTGCCCTCGTCGGCCTCGGCTACGGGGCCGACGACCTGACGGCCTGGGCGACCCCGTTCGCCGACGACTGGTCCTCGCCCTGGCAGGGGCTCCTGCGCAACACCCTGACCGTCCTCACCTTCGGCTTCGGGCTCTTCCTCGCGGTCGTCACCTTCACCGCCGTGACCCTGCTGGTCGGCCAGCCCTTCTACGAGTCCCTGTCCGAGGAGGTCGACCGCACCGAGGGCGGCGAGGTCCCCGAGTCGGGTCTGCCCCTCTGGCGCGAGCTGTGGATCTCCGCGCGCGACAGCCTCAAGGTCGTGCTGCGGGTCGCCTGCTACGGCGTGCTGCTCTTCGCCTGCGGCTTCATCCCCGTCGTCGGTCAGACCGTCGTCCCTGTGATCGGTTTCTGCGTCTCGGGCTTCTTCCTCGCCGAGGAGCTGACCGCCGTCGCCCTCCAGCGCCGCAGCGTCGAACTGAAGGAGCGGCTGCGGTTGCTGCGCGGCCGTCGGATGCTGACCCTGGGCTTCGGCGTGCCGCTGACCCTGTCGTTCCTGGTGCCGTTCGTGGCCGTGTTCCTGATGCCGGGCGCGGTGGCGGGCGCGACGCTCATGGTCCGGGACCTGCGCGGGGAGAACGCGGACGACGACGAGCCGGCCGCGGCCCCGGCGCCCGCCCCCGTCCCGACGCCGGGCAACCCGTACCGCAAGGGCTAGAGCTGCCCTCCTGGGCTCAGCCGACCTCGGCGAGCGCGTACCCCGCCTCTTCGCTCCCCGCGTCGGCGAGGCGCGCGCCGTCCGGGCCCCAGGCTCCGGCGGCACCGCAGGCCACGCCGTCCTCGTTGCGGCCCAGCGCGTTGCCGAGCACCACGTACAGACCGAAGTCCCGGGCCCGTACCGGATAGACCTTCTCGAACGAGTCGTTGTCGGCGGCCAGGACCGAGCTCGCCAGATAGACCGTGCAACCGTCGGCGGCGGCCCGCTCCGCGAGCTCCGGGAACCGGTTGTCGTAGCAAGTGGCCGTCGCGAACCGCACCCCGTCGAGGGTGAAGCGGCCGTCCGCCCCGCCCGGCGCGAAGACCTCCGCCTCGACGCCGTACAGGTGCTGCTTGTCGTAGCGGGTGAGCAGTGAGCCGTCCGCCCCGATCACCAGCGAGGTCACCCCGGTCCCGCCGTCGGCGGTGCGCACGGGCCCGTTGACGACGGCCGCCGCGCCGACGGCGCTACAGGCCTCCCTGATCGGCTCGAGACGCTCGTCGTCCTCGGAGAACACCAGCGCAGGGGTGTCCCTGATGAGGCTGGGCTCGTAGCCGGTCAGGCAGAGCTCGGCGAAGACGACCAGCCGGGCGCCGTCCGCGCCCGCCGCCCTGATCAGCCCGGCGACGGTACGGACGTTGGCGTCGATGTCCCCGGCGACCGGGGCGAACTGCGCTGCTGCGACGATCATGACCCCCATCATCCCGCGCGCCCGGCCGACGGGGAACCCCAGGGGCCGCTACCGGGACGCGGCCACGGCGATGATCGCCCGGACCTGGGCGATGATGTCCAGCCGGTTGCGTACGAACTCCGGGTCCGTGACCGCGCCCGTCGTCGGGTCCGTGTTGCCCGCGCCGAACTGCAGGACCGGGGTGTGGACATGGCCGCCGGGCAGGTCCGGCAGGCGGAGCCGGTCGCGCAGCAGGGTCGCGCGGTAGGCGATCTCGTTGGAGAGGTAGTCCCCGCCGCCGCCCGAACGGGCCGTGGAGCCCGGCGTCGGCCCGTTCGGGCGTGCCACGGGGGTGCTCGACCCGGCCGGGATCTCGGTCACCGCCGTGTTGTCGTACACCGGGAAGCGCCCGGTGCTCGCGGCGACGATCGAGGCGTACGGGAGGGTCGTCGCCGTCCACTGGGGCTGGGTGGCCGGGTCGGCGACCGGGACGGTCTCCGTGCGCGAGAGGTTCTCGTTGTCGGGGAAGCCGCCCCGCCAGGCACCGTTGGACCGTTCGATGTCGAAGCGGCCGATCCGGCCCTGGCTGACCGTGGTGAACAGGTCCGCCTTCGGCAGCTGGTCCCGCAGGGTCCGCTCGACCGTCCCGTCGGCGAAGTCCCGCCAGCGGACCGGGAAGACGGCCGTCTCGACCCGGGCGAGGGTGCCGTCCGCCGTGCGGATCCAGGTGCCGTCCAGGGCGAGCGCGGTGGCCCCGGACGGATTGCTGATCCGCACGTCCCGGTCGAGCGTGAACGGGTCGAACCCGGTCATCAGGATCCGCTTCACGCCCTTGCCGGCCGGGAGACGGATCGAGTCCTGGCCGCGCGAGGAGCGTTCGAGCCGGTCGAGCAGCCGGGCCCGCCCCTCGTCGGAGAGTGCGAAATCCGGTTGCCAGGAACGCAGTTCACGGGTCATGCCCAGCCGCGCCCAGTACAGCGGCCGATCGTCGTCCCGGCTCAGGTCGCCCCGTACGCGACGCCCCTGCGCCCGGTCGACCGCGTCCCGCCAGAGTCGCTCCCCGTGCCGGACGACGGCCCGCTCGGCCTCCCGGTACGACTCGGCGCCGGCGAGGGCGCGGGCGAACTCCGGTGCCACGGAGTCGAATCCACCGCGCCGCAGGATCTCCTGCGGCGCGGCGCGGTCGAGCCGTGCCTCCTCGACGGTGCACGAGCAGCCCGCGCCGGCGTCGGCGGATGCGGGGGGTGCCGCCGCGACCAGCGTGGCGGTGATCAGCGCGAGGCCGAGCGCGGCATGGCGTATCCGGGACAGCACAGGTGAACCCTCCGTCGGGTCGGGAACCGGCCCGCGCAGTATCCCGACTCACCCGCAACTCCCGCTACAGGGCCCTCACTTGTCGCTTCCGTACAAGAGGCGCAGAAAGTCCCGGAACGCCTCAGGCATGTCCACGGCCGCCGGGTCGAGCAGCCACTGGTACTGCAGCCCGTCCATCACGGCCGTCAGGATCGGAGCCGCCCGCTCCGGGGTCAGCCCGCTCGGCAGGCGTTCGCCGAACTCCAGGCGCAGGACGTTCGCCATCTCGTCGCGGACCTGGGTGTAGCGCTCGGTGAAGAACGTGCGCGCCGGATGGTCCTCGGTCACGCTCTCGCCGAGCAGGGCCGAGAAGGTCTGCACGATCCCCGGCCGCATCGCGTTGTACTCGACGAGCGAGTCGATCAGATCGAGCCGCCAGCCCTCGCGCGAACCGGCCCCGCTCGTGTCCCACTTGTCGCGCTCGGCGAGGACCGCGACGAGCAGGGCCTCCTTCGTGGGGAAGTAGTGCAGCAGTCCCTGCTGCGTCAGACCGACCCGCTCGGCGACGGCGCCGAGCGACGCGCCCCGGTAGCCGCGCTCGGCGATCACTTCGAGGGTCGCGCGCACGATGTCCGCGCGCCGCTCCTCGCTCCTGGCCCGCACCATCGCCGTGGCCCACTCTCCCTGTCGCCGCCTGCCGGAAGTCCCTTCCACCCAGGACCGTACGGCATCTCAAGATTACGAAACAATAACGTAACCTACCGATCTACAGGTAGCGGGTCCACCATGGGCGCCACAAGGACTTCTACGAGGAGGTACGGCCGTGGCGGAGATCAGCGCGGACACCGTTCGCGAGCAGGCCGTCGAGGCGGCGCTCGGCAAGCTCGACCTGGACACCAAGGCGCGGCTGCTCGCCGGCCAGGACATGTGGTCGCTCCCGGCCCTGCCCGAGATCGGGCTGGAGTCCCTGGTCATGTCCGACGGCCCGATCGGCGTCCGGGGCGTCCGCTGGACCGCCGACGACCCCTCGATCGCCCTGCCGTCCCCGACCGCGCTCGCCGCCGCCTGGGACCCGTCCCTCGCCCGCCGGGCCGGTCGGCTCCTCGCCCAGGAGGCCCGCCGCAAGCGCGTCCACGTCCTCCTCGCGCCCACCGTCAACCTGCACCGCTCGCCGCTCGGCGGCCGCCACTTCGAGTGCTACTCCGAGGACCCGTACCTCACCGGCGAGATCGGCACCGGCTACGTCCAGGGCGTCCAGGACGGCGGCGTCGGCACCACGGTCAAGCACTTCGTCGCCAACGACGCCGAGACCGACCGCTTCACCGTCGACAACACGGTCGCTGCCCGCCCGCTGCGCGAGCTCTACCTCGCGCCCTTCGAGGCCATCGTCAAGAACGCCCACCCCTGGGGCATCATGACCGCCTACAACCAGGTCAACGGCGTGACGATGACCGAGCACGGCTACCTCGTCAACGAGGTCCTGCGCGGCGAGTGGGGCTTCGACGGCTGCAACGTCTCCGACTGGATGGCCGCCCGCTCCACCCGGGGCGACATCGAGGGCGGCCTCGACGTCGCCATGCCCGGCCCCCGGACCGTCTACGGCGAGGCGCTCGCCGCCGCCGTCCGGGCCGGCGAGGTCGAGGAGTCCGCGGTCGACGCGGCCGTACGGAACGTGCTGCGGCTCGCCGCCCGCGTCGGCGCCCTCGAAGGCGCCCCGCCGGTCGTCACCGAACAGCCCGGGACGATCGACGGCGAGGCCCTCGCCCGTGAGATCGCCCACCGCGGAGTCGTCCTCGTACGGAACGAGAACGACGTGCTGCCGCTGGTGGCGGGCGGTTCCGTCGCCCTGTCCGGCGCCGCCGCCCGCGACGCCCGGATCCTCGGCGGCGGCTCCGCCCAGGTCTTCCCCGCCCACACCGTCTCCCCGCTCGACGGCCTCACCGCCGCCCTTCCCGACGGCGCCCTCACCTTCACCGTCGGTGCCGACCCCAGCGACGAACTCACCCCCGCCGACCAGGGCTTCACCCTCCGCGCCGTCTGCCGCGACGCCGACGGCACCGTCCTCGGCGAGGGCACCCTGCCCAACGGCCAGGTCCAGTGGATCGGCGACGACCTCCCGGCCGGCGTCACCCACGAGACCCTCGCCTCCATCGAGGTCACCGGTACGTTCACCCCGCGCGAGTCCGGTGAGCACTCCTTCGGCACCCGCGGCCTCGGTGCCTTCACCCTCCGTATCGCGGGCGAGACCGTCTTCGACGGCCTTCAGGCGATGGGCCCGGAGACCGACCCCTTCGAGGCGTTCTTCGGCGCCCCCGTCGAGCGCGCCAAGATCGCCCTCACCGCGGGGGAGACCGTCGAGGTGTCCCTGCTGCACCCCCTGGACAAGGAGTTCGCGGCCCCGCTGCCGGCCGTCATGTTCTCCTTCGTCCATCTCGGTCCGCGCCGTGACCCCGACGAACTGATCGCCGAAGCCGTCGAGGCCGCCCGCACCGCCGACGCCGCCGTCGTGGTCGTCGCCACCACCGAGCGCGTCGAGTCCGAGGGCTTCGACCGCAAGGACCTCGCCCTCCCCGGCCGCCAGGACGAACTCGTCCGGGCCGTGGCCGCCGCCAACCCGAACACGGTCGTCGTCGTCAACGCCGGCTCGCCGGTCGAGATGCCCTGGCGCGACGACGTCGCCGCGATCCTGCTCAGCTGGTTCCCCGGCCAGGAGGGCGGCGCCGCGCTCGCCGACGTCCTCACCGGCGCCGCCGAGCCCGGCGGCCGGCTCCCCACCACCTGGCCCGTCGCCCTCGCCGACGTCCCCGTCACCGAGGTCACCCCCACAGACGGGGGACTCGCCTACACCGAGGGCGTGTTCATCGGCTACCGCGCCTGGGACAAGGCCGGCGCCACCCCCGCGTACGCCTTCGGCCACGGACTCGGCTACACCACGTGGACCTACGACTCCCTGGAGGTCACCCCGGCGACGGCGAAGGTCCGGATCACCAACACCGGCACCCGCACCGGCCGCGAGGTCGTCCAGATCTACCTGGCCCCGACGGCGGACGGCGTGGAACGCCCGGCACGCTGGCTGGCCGGCTTCGGCTCCGTCGAGGCGGGCGCCGGCGAGTCCGTCGAGGTCGAGATCCCGCTGCCGCGCCGCGGCTTCGAGATCTGGGACGAGGAGAAGAACGACTGGGCCTTCGTCCCCGGTACGTACGAGGTCAGGGCCGCGCACTCGGTCGCCGACGCGCGCCTGACGGCCACGCTGGAGGTCTGACCCCCATGATCAGCCCCGGGGCGGAACCTGACATCCGCCCCGGGGCTTCACCCCGTCGTTCAGCGCGTGCCGAAGCGGAACGTCGTCCCGGAGGCGTACACCTCACCAGGACGCAGCACCGTCGACGGGAACTCCGGCCGGTTAGGCGAGTCCGGGAAGTGCTGCGCCTCCAGGGCGACTCCGCCCAGCTCCGGGCTCGCGTACACCTGAAGGCCGGGCTCGGTGGTCTCCACCGTCACCGTGCGGCCGCTCCGCGGCGCGTACAGCTCGGCCGCCGTCGAACCCCCGCCGTCCAGGACGAAGTTGTGGTCCAGCGGGATCGTGAGCGGCCTGCCGCTGCGGAAGTCCAGCTCCGTGCCCGCGACCTCGGTGAACTCTCCGGTCGGGATGCCCGTTCCGTCGGTCGGGGTGAAACGCGAGGCCGCCACCCGCAGCTCCTGCGGCCCGTCGCCCAGGTCCCAGTACGAGTGGTTCGTCAGCGCCACCACCGTCGGCGCGTCCGTCTCCGCGCGGTAGCCGATCCGCAGCGCCCCGTCGGCGTCGAGCGTGTACGTCACCGAGACCTCCAGGCGGCCGGGGAAGCCCTCCTCGCCGTCCGGGCTCACCCGGGACAGCCGTACCCCGGACTCGACCTCCTCCGCGTCCCACACCCGCTTGTCGAAGCCGCGCTCCCCGCCGTGCAGACAGTTCGGCCCGCCGTTGAGGGGCAGTCGGTGGACCGTGCCGTCCAGCGTGAAGGCGCCGCCCGCGACCCGATTGGCGTAACGCCCCACCAGAGCGCCGAAGTACGGCTCCGGACGCTTCAGATACCCCTCCAGATCGGGGAAGCCGAGGGCCACGCCACCCGGGACACCGTCCCGGTCCGGCGTCTCGACCGACTGCACGATGCCGCCGTACGTCAGCACCCGCACCCGCACGGCGCCCCGCTGGAGCGTCCAGCGTGTGACGTCCGTACCGTCGACCGAACCGAAGGGCTCACTCGTGATCCTCATGATCGGGAACCCTACGCGGGCGGCTCCGGAGCCGTCACCTGCCGGTGCGCGATCTCCGCGAGCCTCGCCTGCCCGTCCTTGCTCGGGTGGAACCAGTCCCAGGGGCTGAGCTGCGCTCCGTCGAAGCGGAAGCCGAACACCGCGCCGCCGTCGTACCGGCAGCGCAGGTCCTTCGCGCAGACCTCCTTCAGGACCGTGTTGTACGCCACCACCCGGTCCCGCACCCGCGTCCGGCGCTGCTCGGCCGGCGCGCTCAGATCCTCCGCGTCGGCCAGCATCGAGGCGCAGATGCCCAGCTTCCAGACCTGGCGGCCCATCGGGCTCTCCTTGCCCTGCGACCACAGGCGCTTCAGGTCGGGCACGCTCGACACGTACACCTGCGCCTTCGGTGCCGTCCTCCGCAGCTCGGCGAGCGACGCCTCGAAGTCCGCGCGGAACTCCTCGACCGGGGTCATCAGTTCGGCCCGGTCCCGGCAGGCGTCGTTCGCGCCCATCATCACCGTCACCAGCTCGGGCTTCTCGGCCGCCGCCCGGGCCATCTGGGCCGGGAGCTCCGCCATCCGCGCACCGGTCCGCGCCAGGTTCCAACTGCGCGCGGCCGTGCCCTTCGCCCCGAGGAGCCGCAGGGCGAGGCTGTTGACGGTGGTGTCCGTGCCGGTCGCCCAGGACACCTCCGGGCAGTCCGACAGGACCGAGCAGGCGTCGAAGGCGCGGGTGATGGAGTCGCCGACGGCCGCGAGGGAGGCGGGGGAGCGGTCCCAGACGGGCGTGGGCTTCGGTGTCGGCCTGGGCTTCGGCGGGGCGGTCGCCGCGGGGCCGGCCGCCTCACACCCCGTCAGAGTGCCCGCGCACAGCAGCAGTGCGGCCGTGGCGGAGGCGACGGTGGTACGAAGACGTTGTCGGCCGCGCATCGCTCGGCCCCTCCTCCGGTGTCCGTTCGGCGTCCTGGCGGGTGAAAGCTTGGTGTCCAGCCACCCCCGGACCGACCGTACGTCACCCCAAGGGCGGTGCGGCACGGTAGCTTTTCCCCCGTCGAACCAGAGGCACCTTTGCCAACCGGCTCCGGTAAATTACATCACGTCACATGCTGTCCCTTTTGTGGAGTTTTACTCCCGATGCTGTTTACTGAGGCCGCTGGGAAAGGCGAACCTCGTCCCACACTGGAGGTCCCGGTGACGACACGTGGAGTCCTGTACGTTCACTCCGCACCGCGCGCGCTGTGCCCGCACGTCGAATGGGCGGTCGCGGGTGTCCTCGGTGCGAGAGTCCAGCTCGACTGGATCCGCCAGCCGGCGTCCCCCGGCACCTGGAGAGCCGAGTTCTCCTGGCAGGGCGAGACCGGCACCGCCTCCAAGCTCGCCTCCGCCCTGCGCGGCTGGCAGATGCTTCGCTTCGAGGTCACCGCGGAACCCTGCCCCACGGCCGAGGGCGAGCGCTACAGCGCCACGCCGGAGCTGGGCATCTTCCACGCCGTCACCGGAATGCACGGCGACATCCTGATCCCGGAGGACCGCCTCAGGGCGGCACTGGCCCGCTCGGTACGCGGCGAGACGGAACTCGAGGCGGAGATCGCCAAGCTCCTCGGCAAGCCCTGGGACGACGAACTGGAGCCGTTCCGGTACGCGGGCGAAGGAGCCCCGGTCCGCTGGCTCCACCAGGTGGTCTGAAGCCCCGGACACGCCGAAGGCCCACCCCGGTCATGGGGTGGGCCTCCGTCGCGTGTGCGGGTCAGATCGTGCGGAAGGCGAGGACCACGTTGTGGCCGCCGAAGCCGAACGAGTTGTTGATCGCGGCGATCGTGCCCTGCGGCAGCTCGCGAGGCTCGTCGCGGACGATGTCCGCGGTGACGTCCGGGTCCAGCTCGTCGACGTTGATCGTCGGCGGGGCCAGACGGTGGTGGAGCGCCAGGACCGTCGCGACGGTCTCGATGCCGCCCGCGCCGCCCAGGAGGTGACCCGTCATCGACTTCGTCGCGGAGATCGCGACGTGGTCCAGGTCGTCGCCCAGCACCTTGCGCAGCGCCTTGATCTCGGCGACGTCGCCCTGCGGCGTCGACGTGGCGTGCGCGTTGAGGTGGACGACCTCGGAGGGCTTGAGGTCCGTCGAGTCCAGCAGGTTCTGCATCGCCGCGGCGATGCCCCGGCCGGTCGGCTCGGGCTGCGCGATGTGGTGGCTGTCGGCCGACAGGCCCTGGCCCAGCACCTCGCAGTAGACGCGGGCGCCACGGGCCTTCGCGTGCTCCTCGGACTCGAGGATCACCACGCCCGCGCCCTCGCCGAGCACGAAGCCGTCACGGCCCGTGTCGTACGGACGCGAGGCCTTCGTCGGCTCGTCGTTGTTCTTGGACATCGCCATCATGTTGGCGAAGGCCGCGATCGGCAGCGGGTGGATCGCCGCCTCGGTGCCGCCGGCCACGACCACGTCGGCCCGGCCGGTACGGATCATCTCGACGGCGTAGCCGATCGCCTCGGCACCCGACGCACACGCGGAGACGGGGGTGTGGACGCCCGCCCGGGCGTTCACCTCCAGACCGACGTTGGCGGAGGGGCTGTTCGGCATGAGCATGGGCACGGTGTGCGGGGAGACACGGCGAACGCCCTTGTCCTTCAGCACGTCGTACTGGTCGAGCAGCGTCGTGACACCGCCGATGCCGGAGGCGATGACGGAACCGAGCCGCTCGGGCACGATGCTCTCGTCCTCACCGGCCGGGGCGGTGTAGCCCGCGTCGGCCCACGCCTCGCGGGCCGCGATCAGCGCGAACTGCGCCGAGCGGTCCAGCTTGCGGGCGAGCGGGCGGGGCAGAACGTCACCCGGGTCGACCGCGGCGAGGGCCGCGATCTGGACGGGCAGTTCGGCGAATCGTTCGCCCTCAAGGGGCTTGACGCCGGAGCGTCCCGCGATCAGACCTTCCCAGGTCGATGCGGAGTCGCCACCCAGCGGTGTGGTTGCGCCGATACCGGTGACGACCACGGTGCGATTGGTCGAGCTCACAGGAATTCTTTCTCCACGTGTGTGATGGTCGAAAAACGGCGCCACCGCCGGGTGGCTGACCGAGTCAGCAGGGGCCGAATCAGCCCTGGTGCTTCAGGATGTAGGCGGTCGCGTCGCCGACCGTCTTGAGGTTCTTGACGTCCTCGTCCGGGATCTTGACGTCGAAGCGCTCTTCGGCGGCGACAACGACCTCGACCATGGACAGCGAGTCGACGTCGAGGTCGTCCGTGAAGGACTTCTCGAGCGCGACGTCCTCGGTCGGGATGCCGGCGATCTCGTTCACGATCTCGGCGAGACCTTCGACGATCTCTTCCTGGGTGGCGGCCATGGTGGCGCTCCTTCTGTGATTGCTTAGGTAAGGGGCTTCCGGAGGACCCGGAGTGCCTAGGGGAGGGTAACTACCGTCGCGGCGTAGACGAGACCCGCCCCGAAGCCGATGACGAGCGCGGTGTCGCCGCTCTTCGCCTTCCCGGTCGCCAGGAGCCGCTCCATCGCGAGCGGAATCGAGGCGGCCGAGGTGTTGCCGGTGGTCTCGACGTCACGGGCGACCGTCACGTGCTCCGGCAGCTTGAGAGTCTTCACCATCGAGTCGATGATCCGCATGTTCGCCTGGTGCGGGATGAAGACGTCCAGGTCGTCCGCCGTGATTCCGGCGGCGTCCAGCGCCTGCTGGGCGACCTTCGCCATCTCGAAGACGGCCCAGCGGAAGACCGCCTGACCCTCCTGCGTGATGGCGGGGAACTTGATCTCGCCCTGCTCGTTGAGGGGGAGCTTCGAGACGTCGCCGGTGGGGGTCCCCCCTGCTCGAGCGGAGCCGAGAGCTTGGGGGTGGAACTCGTTCCACGGCACGGTCTGCTTGATCGTCTCGGACTTGTCGCCCTCCGAACCCCAGACCGAGGGGCCGATGTGCGGCTCGTCGGAGGGGCCGACCACGACCGCGCCGGCGCCGTCGCCGAACAGGAAGGCCGTCGCGCGGTCCTCCAGGTCCGTCAGGTCGCTCAGCCGCTCGACGCCGATCACGAGCACGTACTCCGCCGAACCCTCGACGATCATGCCCTTGGCGAGGGTCAGGCCGTAGCCGAAGCCCGCGCAGCCGGCGGAGATGTCGAACGCGGCCGGCTTGCCGGCGCCGATCTTGTCGGCGATCTCGGTGGCGACGGCCGGGGTCTGCTTGAAGTGCGAGACCGTGGAGACGATCACGGCGCCGATCTGCTCCGGGGTGATCCCGGCGTCCGCGATGGCCTTGCCGGAGGCCTCGACGGACATCGCGGCCACGGTCTCCTCGGCGGAGGCCCAGTGACGGGTGGCGATGCCGGAGCGCGAGCGGATCCACTCGTCGGACGAGTCGATCTTCTCGAGGATCACCTCGTTCGGCACGACCCGGGTGGGGCGGTAGCCGCCGACACCCATGATCCGTGCGTACGGGGCGCCCTTGCTGGGCTTGATCTTCGACATGCTCTACGGCTCCTTACTCAGGCTGCAGTGTGCTCGGCGACGAGCGTGCGGGCCGCGTCGAGGTCGTCGGGGGTCTTCAGGGCGACGGTCGGAACACCCGGCAGGGCGCGCTTGGCGAGACCGGTCAGGGTGCCGCCGGGGCACACCTCGATCAGCGTGGTCACGCCCAGGGCCTTGAAGGTCTCCATGCACAGGTCCCAGCGGACCGGGTTGGCGACCTGGCCGACCAGGCGCGCGATGACGTCCGCGCCCTCGGTGACGACCTGGCCGTCCTTGTTGGAGACGTAGCGCACCTGCGGAGCGGAGACCGTCAGCTCCTTCGCGGCGGCCTCCAGCTTCGCCACCGCGGGCGCCATGTGGTGCGTGTGGAACGCGCCGGCGACCGTCAGCGGGACGACCCGGCGGACACCCTCGGGCTTGTCCGCCTCCAGGGCTGCCAGCTGCTCCAGGGTGCCGGCGGCCACGATCTGGCCGGCGCCGTTGACGTTCGCCGGGGTCAGACCGAGCTTCTCGAGGTGCGGAACCGTCACCTCGGGGTCGCCGCCGAGCAGCGCGGACATACCGGTCTCGGTGATCGCGGCGGCCTCGGCCATCGCCAGACCACGCGTGCGTACGAGACGCAGCGCGGCGGTGTCGTCGAGGACGCCGGCGAACGCGGCGGCGGTGATCTCACCGACGCTGTGGCCGGCGACGGCGCCGGGGGTGATGTCGCCGAGCGCGGCGGCGGACAGCAGTCCGGCGGCCACGAGCAGCGGCTGGGCGACAGCGGTGTCACGGATCTCGTCCGCGTCCGCCTTCGTGCCGTAGTGGGCGAGGTCGAGCCCGATGGCCTCGGACCAGGCCGCGAGGCGGTCTGCGGCACCGGGGAGTTCGAGCCAGGGAGTCAGGAAGCCGGGCGTCTGGGCGCCTTGGCCGGGAGCGACGAGTACGAGCACCCTCACACTCTCTCTTGGGGACGGCTGTCGGCGCCCGTGGGGACTAGGACGAAGAACCGTCAGGGGAATTGTTGGTGTTCGACAAAAGTCTAGGACTGCGAATCTCCGTCGGCCAAGCGCCCCAGGATCAGGGCGATCCGCAGTGTGAACGCGGAGCGGACATCGGAGGGTGACCAGCCGGTGACGTCTGTCACACGTCGAAGCCGGTAGCGCACGGTGTTGGGGTGGACGAAGAGCATCCGTGCGGCGCCCTCCAGGCTGCTCGCCTGCTCCAGATAGACACTCAGTGTTTCCAGGAGCGCCGAGCCCGCTTCCTCCAGCGGTCTGTAGATCTCCTCCACCAGCTGCTCGCGGGCCGACGGGTCGGAGGCGATGGCACGCTCCGGAAGCAGATCGTCCGCCAGAACCGGACGAGGAGCGTCCTGCCACGCCGAGCACGCCTTGAGCCCGGCGGCGGCGGCCTGCGCGGAGCGGGTCGCGGCGAGCAGGTCGGGGACGACGGGGCCGGCGACGACCGGTCCGGCGGCGTACGGCCCGATCAGGGCCTTCGCCACGGCGAGCGGGTTGTCGTTGCCGCCCGCGATGACGACGAGCCGGTCCCCGAGAACACCGGTGAGGACCTGCAGCTTGGCGTGCCGGGCGGCGCGGCGGATCGCCTCGACGGTCAGCTCGCTGTCGCCGTCGGGAGCGGTGCCCAGGACGACGCAGACGTGCTCGGGGGAGTTCCAGCCGAGGGCGGCGGCCCGGGAGACGGCGCCCTCGTCGGCCTCGCCGGAGAGGACCGCGTTGACGACGAGCGACTCCAGACGGGCGTCCCAGGCGCCGCGGGCCTCGGCGGCCTGGGCGTAGACCTGGGCGGTCGCGAAGGCGATCTCGCGGGCGTAGACGAGGAGCGCCTCGCGGAGGATGGACTCGTCGCCGGGGGCGGCGACCTCCTCGATCGCCGTCTCCATGACCTCGATGGTGGTGCGGACCATCTCGACGGTCTGGCGCAGGGTGATCGCCCGGGTCAGCTCCCGGGGCGCGGTGCCGAAGACGTCGGTGGAGATGGCCTGAGGGGTCTCCGGGTGCCGGAACCACTCGGTGAACGCGGCGATACCGGCCTGGGCGACCAGACCGATCCACGACCGGTTCTCGGGCGGCATCGCCCGGTACCACGGCAGCGTCTCGTCCATACGGGCAATGGCGTTGGCGGCGAGCCGCCCGGAGGACTGTTCGAGGCGCTTCAGGGTCGCGGAGTGCGGATGGGAGGCGTTCGTCGGTTCAGACACGGACTAAGGGTGCCTCATCGGGCCGCGGGCGTGTGGCTCCGGGTGCGACGATACGTCCCACTGGGTCCCCGCCCGCCCGGCGGAACGATCGCCCACGACCGGCGGGGCCGGGGATACCGTGACCCCGTGATTCGTATTCAGCGCGCCGCCGACCGCTACCCCGGTGGCGACCCCGCGGCAGGGATCGAGACCCGCCACGCCCTCTCCTTCGGCGCGCACTACGACCCCGACAACCTCCGCTTCGGCGCGATCCTCGCCTGCAACGAGGAGCGGCTCGCTCCGGGCGCCGGGTTCGACGAGCATCCGCACAGCCACACCGAGATCGTCACCTGGGTCGTCGAGGGCGAGCTGACCCACCGCGACTCGACCGGGCACACCACCGTCGTCCGCCCCGGGGACGTCCAGCGGCTCAGCTCGGCGGCGGGCGTGCGCCACGAGGAGCGCAACGACGGCGACGCACCGCTGGTCTTCGTCCAGATGTGGCTCGCGCCGCTGGAGCCGGGCGGCGACCCCTCGTACGAGATCGTGCGCGGCATCGCCGACTCCACCCCGTACGCGCTCCCTGAGGCGGCCTCGATGCTGCACGTCCGCCGCCTGGAGTCCGGCGAACGCGCCGCCGTCCCGGACGCGGACTTCGTCTACGCCCACGTGGCGCGCGGCACGGTCCGCCTGGCCGGCGAGGAACTGGCCCCCGGCGACGCGGCCCGCATCACCGCCGCGCGCGACCTGGCGGTCATGGCCACGTCCGACACGGAGCTCCTCCTCTGGGAGATGCGCGGGCCCTGAGCCGACCCGCATCAGGCACGGCGGGCCCGCCGGACGCGGCCGCCCCCGGGGCCAGGAGCCGACGCCTCCGTTCCCAGCGGCGTCAGCGGCCCACCGCGCTCTTCGCGCGCCACGCCTCCCAGCTCGCGTTCCACGCCCCGTAGCCGTTCCCCTCCGCCACCGTGCCCTTCGTGTCCGCGCCGCGGATCTCGAACGGGTCGCCCGGGCGGACCTGGGCGTAGAACCACGCCGCGTCGGCGTCGCTCATGCCGATGCAGCCGGAGCTGCGGTTCGCGCGGCCGAAGTACTTCGCGTTCCACGGCGCCGCGTGGGCGTACATGCCCGACCAGGTGAGCCGCATCGAGTGGTCGACCATCTTGTCGTAGGCGTCGCCGAGCCCGACCGTCTCCGAGTTCATGTTGATCGTGCCCTCCTTCGCCATCAGCACCGCCGTCCCCCGCCACGACCGCTTGTCGCCGCCTGGCGTCCCGCCCGACACGGGGATCGTGCGCACCGCTCGCCCGTCCCTCTCCAGCACCAACTGCTTCCGGTCGAGGTCGACTTTCACCACCTGCGCCCCGCCCCCGACCGTGAAGCCGGTGCGGTAGTCCCGTACGAACCAGCCTCCGCCCGAGTCCGTCCCGTTGAGCGTCGCGTCCAGCGTGACCTTCGTACCCGGCTTCCAGTACTCCCGCGGCCGCCAGTCCACCCGGTCCTTGCCCGAATAGTCCTTCAGCCAGCCCCAGGATCCGATCGTGCCGTTCGACGTCGTCACCTTGAGCTGCTTCTCCACGTCCGCCTTGTTGGTCACCGGCCGGTCGAAGACGATCGAGAGCGGTTGCCCGATCCCGACCGTGGTGTTCTTCCCGGGCGCCAGCGTCAGCTTGTTGACCAGCGAGGCCTTCGCCGTCGAGAACGTCGACCGGGCCGTCGTCTCCTTGCCCCCGGCCGTACGGGCCGTCGCATCCACGCGGTACGAGGTGCCCGGCGCCGCCTTGCGGTCCGAGACCCACGACGCCCCGCCCGCCGCGGTACGGCCCGTCAGGACGCCGCCGTCCGTGTCCACGACCTTCACCGTCGTCAAGGTGCCGCCGGTGGCGGTCACGGTCACCGTCCGGCCTGCCGCCGGAGTCACCACGGTCACCTTCGCCGGCGCGTCCTGGGCATCCGGAGCCTTCGTCCCGTCCGTCGCGCGGGGCGCGCCCACCGCCCCCGCCGAACAGGCGGCGAGCGAGCCGCAGAGCGCAAGGGCCGCCAGCGCCGGGCGTATTCGGGTGCGGGCACGGGTGCGTACGGACATCACGGAAGCCTCCGGAAAAGATGTGGGATGCCCGGACTGTAGGCCGCCGAAAGCACGCGGAACGCTTTGTGACAAGGGCTGCAGAGAAACGGTCATCGTCCGGTCACACGTGACGCGCGGCACGGTCAAGGACGGCTGTGAGCATCCTGTGCGCCCCACGACCGAGGGGCGGAACAAGGAGGCTCACGTTGTGTCAGCCCTGCTCGTGACGGCCGCACCCCCGCGGACCACCCGGCTGGAGCCCGTCACCCCCCAGGCGTACCGGACCTTCCTCGCGACGGTGGGCGCGGGGCACGGCCCCAGCTTCCTCCAACTGCCCTCCTGGGCGGACGTCAAGGACGGCTGGCGTCCGCAGTTCCTCGGCTGGGGACCGGGAGACGGCACGCTCACCGGCGGCGCCCTCGTCCTGCTGCGCCCGTTCCCCGGGACCCGCAAGTACTTCGCCTACCTCCCCGAAGGACCCGTCGCCGACTGGTCCGACCCCGACATGGACGGCTGGCTGACCCCGCTGCTCCAGCATCTGCGGGCAGCCGGCGCCTTCGCCGTACGCATCGGGCCCTCGCCCGCCTTCCGCAGCTGGAACGCCCGCACCCTCAAGGCGCACACCGGGGCCGGCCGCCGTCTCGCCGACGTCCTCGCCGACGAGGTCGACCCGCTCGGCACCGCCGTCGCCGAACGGCTCCGCTCCCGCGGCTGGCGCCGCTGCGGCGGCGACTCCACCAGCGACTCCGACGGCGCCGACGCCCAGCCCCGGCACGTCTACCGGGTCCCGCTCGCCGGCCGCACCACGGACGACCTGTGGAACGGCCTCAACCAGGAGTGGCGGCGCAACGTCCGCAAGGCCCGCAAGTCCGGCGTCGAGATCGTCGTCGGCTCGGCCGCGGACCTGCCCGAGTTCTACCGGCTCCTGGGGATCACCGAGAAGCGCGACGGCTTCCGGCTCGGCCGCTCCCTCGCCTACTACGAGCGGCAGTACGCGGTCCTCAACGCCGAGGAACCCGGCCGGATGAGGCTCTATCTCGCCCGTCACGAGGGCGAGACCCTCGCCGCCCACACGATGATCACGGTGGGGCGGCGGGTCTGGTACCAGACCGGCGCCTCCGCCGACCACCGCCGCGAGGTCCGCCCCTCCAACGCCCTGCAGTGGCGGATGATGCTCGACGCCCACTCCGCCGGGGCCGACGTCTACGACATGCGCGGGATACCCTCCACCCTTGACCCGGACGACCGCGCCCACGGTCTGCTGCGCTGGAAGCTCGGCACGGGAGGGCAGGCCGTCGAGACGCTGGGGGAGTGGGAGACACCGTTGGCCGGCACGACGAACCACGCGCTGTACCGGGCCTTCCAGGCGTATATGGCCCGCCGATGACGGCGACGGTCACGGAGCCGAAGCCGCACTCGTCCTCGATGCTGCGCAGCGGCGCGCTGATGGCCGCCGGGTCGCTGGTCTCGCGCGCCACCGGCTTCGTCCGCTCCGCGATCGTCGCCGCGGCCCTCGGCATCGGAGGGATCGCCGACGGGTACGCGGTCGGCAACTCGATCCCCACCATCGTCTACATGCTGCTCCTGGGCGGCGCCCTCAACGCCGTCTTCGTGCCCGAACTGGTCAAGGCGGCCAAGGAGCACAAGGACGGGGGCGTCGCCTACACCGACCGCCTCCTGACGGTCTGCGTCCTCGCGCTGCTCGCGCTGACGGCGAGCGCGGTACTCGCCGCGCCCGCCATCGTCGACGCGTACACCGACTACACCGGCGCCCAGGAGTCGATGACGGTCGCCTTCGCCCGGTACTGCCTGCCGCAGATCTTCTTCCTCGGGCTCTTCACCCTGCTCGGGCAGGTGCTGAACGCACGGGGCAGGTTCGGCGCGATGATGTGGACGCCGGTCCTCAACAACGTCGTCGTCATCTCCGTCTTCGCGCTGTACCTGGTGACGGCCGACGGCGGGGCGCTGACCGGCCGGGAGACGGCGCTGCTCGGCTGGGGCACGACGGCGGGCATCGCGGTCCAGGCCCTCGCGCTCGTCCCCTCCCTGCGGGCGGCCGGCTTCCGCTGGCGCCCGCGCTTCGACTGGCGGGGCAGCGGACTCACGACACCACTGCGGTCGGCCGGGTGGCTGGTGCTGCTCGTCCTCACCAACCAGGCCGCGTACTGGGTGACGACGAAGCTGGCGACGGCCGCGGGGACGCGGGCGGAGGAGCTGGGGGCGGGCGGGGGCTTCGGCTTCGCCGCGTACAACAACGCGTATCTGCTGTGGGCCGTCCCGCACGGCATCGTCACCGTCTCCCTGGTGACGGCCCTGCTGCCCCGGATGAGCGGGGCGGCGGCGGACAGCGACCTGGCGGGGGTACGGAAGGACGTCTCGTACGCGCTCCGGACCAGCGCGGCGGCCGTCGTACCGGCGGCCTGCGCGCTGTTCGCGCTCGCTGCGCCGTTGATGAGCGTCGTCTTCCAGCACGGCGTCACCGACGCCGGCGACGTCCGGGCGATGGCCTGGATCCTGATGGCCTTCGCCCCGGGACTGATCGCCTTCTCCGGCCAGTACGTCTGCACCCGCGCCTTCTACGCCCTGCGCGACACCCGCACCCCGTTCCTGCTGAACCTGGTGATCACCGGCCTCAACGCGGGCCTGTCCCTGACCGCGTACGCGCTCCTCCCGCCGACATGGGCGGTGGCAGGCGTCGCGGCCGCGTACTCCCTGGCGCTGTGGGTGGGCTGGGCGCTGACGGCGTACGTGCTGCGCCGACGGCTGGCCGGGACCGGGCCGGGCCGGGCCGGGGGCGCGCTCGCGCGGTTGCTCGTGGCGGCCGTACCGGCGGCCGGGCTCGGGCTGCTCGTCGCCCACTCGACCGCCCCCGCGGGCTCTCCCGCGGCGGCCGCGGTCGGCGGTCTCGCCGTCCTCGCCGTCTTCGCCCTGCTGGCCCGCCCGCTCGAGCTCACGGAAGTACAGGCCCTCCTGGCGGGCGCGAGCCACCGCGTGCTCGCCCTCGTCCGACGCCGCTGACGACCCCTCGCCCGACGCGGCCGACGCACTTCTTCGCTCTCCCCCGTCCCGCGGGGGAGCCCTTCGACCCACTTTGGGATACTGCTCGAATGCCTCGCGTGCTCCTCATAGAAGACGACCCCTCCGTCCGCGAAGGGGTCGAACTCGGGCTCCGACGCCGTGGGCACGAGGTGCGGACCGCCGCGACCGGGGAGGCCGGGCTCGCCCTGCTCGGGGAGTTCCGGCCCGATCTGCTGCTGCTCGACCTGATGCTGCCAGGCATGAACGGCGTCCAGGTCTGCCGCCACGTCCGCGAGACCAGCCAGCTGCCGATCATCATGCTCACCGCGCGCGGTGACGACTTCGACGTCGTCGTCGGCCTGGAGGCCGGAGCCGACGACTACATCGTCAAGCCCGCCCGTACCGAGGTGATCGAAGCCCGCATCCGGGCCGTGCTCCGGCGCATCGAGGAGCCCGGCGCCGGGCGGCCCGCCGTGGAGTTCCACGGGGAGCTCGCCATCGACCGGGTCGGCCTCACCGTCGCCAAGTCCGGCGAGCGCCTCGCCCTCGCCCCCTCCGAGCTCAAGCTCCTGCTCCATCTGTCCGCCGCCCCCGAGCAGGTCTTCAGCCGTCAGCAACTCCTCGAACACGTCTGGGAGCACAGCTACCACGGCGACGCCCGCCTCGTGGACGCCTGCGTCCGCCGCCTGCGCAACAAGATCGAGGACACCCCCGGCGCCCCTCGCTACATACAGACCCTGCGCGGCTTCGGCTACCGCTTCGGGCCGCTGTGAGCCGCCGCCGCGCCCTGCGACGCCGCATGAGGCCCTTCGGGCTCCGCACCCGGCTCGTCCTCGCCTTCCTCCTCGTCGCCGCCGTCGGCTGCGGCACCACCGCCGCCCTCACCTACCGCGCCGCCCGCAACGCCATCCTCGAACAGGCCCAGAACACCGCTGTCTCCGCCTTCCGCGAGCAGGTGGACAGCATCAGCGTCGACCTGCCGCTCAAGCCGGAGGCCCTGCGCGGCGACCTCCTCCGGATCGCCCGGCAGGGCAAGCCCCGCCCCTGGCGCGTCTACGCCGAGTACGGGAACGTCAGCGTCTCCTCCAGCGACCGCCCCACCTCCACGGTCATCACGCCCGAACTCCGCTCCCGCGCCCGGGCCTCCACCCACGGCAGCTTCCAGCGGGTGGTCAAGAGCGGCAAGCCCTACCTCACCATCGCCGTCCCCACCGTCTTCAGGGCGCACACCCCGGCCACCGCCGTCCACCGCACCGGCGTCGTGCTCTACGCCGTCATGGAACTCGACGAGGAGGAGGCCAACATCGAGGCGATGGTCCTCGCCGCCCGCGACGGAGCCCTGCCGGCCCTCGCCGTCGCCCTGATCCCGGCCCTCCTCGCCGCCCGCAGCGTGCTCAGGCCGGTACGGGAACTACGGCGTGCCGCCGACTCCATGGGACGCGGCCGGCTCGACACCCGTATCGAGACCAAGGGCAGCGACGAACTCACCGACCTCGCCCACGCCTTCAACGAATCGGCCGCCGCCCTCGAACGCTCCGTCGTCGAGCTCCGGAACGCCGAGGCCCGCGCCCGCCGCTTCGCCTCCGACGTCTCCCACGAGCTGCGGACCCCGCTCGCCGGGATGCTCGCCGTCACCGAGGTCCTCGACGAGGACGCCGACGGCCTCGACACCGACACGGCCAGGGCGGTACGGCTCATCAGCGCCGAGACCGGCAAGCTCGCCGTGCTCGTGGAGGACCTCATGGAGATCTCCCGCTTCGACGCGCGCGCCGCCGAACTCCATGTGGACGAGGTGGACGCGGCCGACAGCGTCCGCAAGACCCTCCAGCACCGCCACTGGACCGACCCCGCCCTCGTCCGCTCCGAACTGCCCGTCGGCGTGCGAGCCCGGCTCGACCCGCGCCGCTTCGACCTCGTCGTCGCCAACCTCGTCGGCAACGCGCTGAAGCACGGCGCACCGCCGGTGACCGTACGGATGTGGGCCGACGGCGACTGGCTGGTCACCGAGGTCGCCGACCGGGGGCCGGGCATCGCCGACGAGGTCCTGCCGCACGTGTTCGACCGCTTCTTCAAGGCGGACCAGGCCCGCGCCCGCTCCGCCGGCAGCGGCCTCGGCCTCGCCATCACCCTGGAGAACATCCGCCTGCACGGCGGCACCGTCACCGCCGCGAACCACCCCGACGGCGGAGCCGTCTTCACGGTGAGGATCCCGCGATGAGGCGGCCCGGGACGAGGCGCGGGATCCGGCTCGGCGCGCTCCTCGCGGGCGGGCTCGCGCTCGCGGGCTGCGGGATACAGCAGAGCGACGTGGTGGAGGTCGGCGGACCGGCGACCGTCGCGGTCGCCCCGGGCGAAGGCGGCCGCATGCTGCTCTTCTACGTCGACGCCGACGGCGGCCTGATGCCGGTCGCCCGCGAGATGGGCGGACCGATCGACGGCTGGGACGACTACCGGATGCCGGTCGGCACGCCGCCGCCCACGTACCCGCTCGGCAGCGGGATCGCCGGCACCAAGGCGCTCGCCGCGCTGCTGGCGGGCCCGAACAAGGAGGAGAAGGCGGCCGGCCTCGCCACCCGGCTGCCAGGGCCGGGCGGGCGGACCGACAAGGGGATTCCGTACATTCTGCCGCGTCACGACACGACCGGAGCGGAGCGCACGCTACGGATCCACGTCCCCTTCCACGTCGGCGAACTGGACGGGGTCGCGATTCGCCAGCTGGTGTGCACGGTCGCCTACAACGAGGAGACCGACGGCCGGACGGCAGTCGTCCTTGCGGGACCGGACGGCTCACTCCCCGCCGAGCGCTGCGACGACCTCAGGGTCGGCACCGCCGTGACGGGGCCGTCCGAGAGCCCGGACGCCACCGCGCGGGAAACGGGCACGGGCGGTACGGGTCGGACGGGAACGGGCGGTACGGATCCCTCGGGCGCCACGCATCCGGAGCCTTCCACGACGAGCGCGCAGCCCCGGCAGACGCCTACGCCCTGAGCTCCGCGAGCACCGCGTCCGTGAACGGCGGCCATGCCTCGACCGCCCAGGGCCCGAAGGCCCGGTCCGTCAGCGCCACGCACGCGGCGCGCGCGTCCGGATCGATCCACAGGAACGTGCCCGACTGTCCGAAGTGCCCGAACGTACGCGGCGAGGACGAAGCCCCCGTCCAGTGCGGCGACTTGGAGTCCCGGATCTCGAAGCCGAGCCCCCAGTCGTTGGGCCGCTGGTGGCCGTAGCCGGGCAGGATGCCGGTCAGACCGGGGTACGTCACCGACATGGCGTCGAGCACCGTACGGGCGTCGAGCAGCCGGGGCGCCTGCACCTCCGCGGCGAACCGCACCAGGTCGTCGACCGTCGAGACGCCGTCCTTCGCGGGCGAGCCCTCCAGCGTCGTCGAGGTCATCCCCAGCGGCTCCAGGACCGCCTGGTGCAGATATTCGGCGAACGGGATGTCCGTCGCCTTGGCGACATGGTCGCCGAGCGCCTCGAACCCGGTGTTGGAGTAGATCCGGCGCGTGCCCGGCGCGGCCATGATCCGCTGCTCGTCGAAGGCCAGACCCGAGGTGTGGGCCAGCAGGTGGCGGACGGTCGCGCCCTCCGGCCCGGCGGGCTCGTCGAGGTCGATCGCCCCCTCCTCGTACGCGACGAGGACGGCGTAGGCCGCCAGCGGCTTGGTGACGGAGGCGAGCGGGAACCGCTGCCCGGTGGGGCCATGAGCCCCTGCCAGGGTGCCGTCCGCGCGTACGACAGCGGCGGCCGCGGTGGGGACGGGCCAGTTCTCGATCATCGCCAGGCTCTGCAGGGACATGCGACCGAGCCTACTTGCTTGGAGTGCACTCGAAGGTTCTAGCGTGGGGGTCATGAGCGTGATCGAGAGCACGACCCGGCCGCACGGGCAGGACCGCTACACGATCAGCGAGGTGGCCGCCCTGACCGGGCTCACGGCGCACACCCTGCGCTGGTACGAGCGGATCGGGCTCATGCCGCACGTCGACCGTTCGCACACCGGCCAGCGCCGCTTCGCCCAGCGCGATCTGGACTGGCTGGCCTTCGTCGGCAAGCTCCGGCTGACCGGGATGCCGGTCGCCGCGATGGTGCGTTACGCGGAGCTGGTGCGGGAGGGCGACCACACCCGGGACGAACGGCGCGAGCTCCTGGAGACCACCCGGCGGGACGTGCTCTCCCGGATCGGCGAGCTCCAGGACGCGCTCGCCGTGCTCGACATCAAGATCAGCCACTACGGAATCCACCCGGACCAATGCGGAGGCCCCACCTCATGAGCAGGATCGACACCGTACGGCTCGGCGGCCAGGACGGACCCGAGATCGGCGTCCAGGGCTTCGGCGCCATGGGCATCAGCGAGTTCTACGGCGACACCGACGAGGCCGCCGCCCGCGACACCCTCGACGCGGCGCTGGAGGCCGGCGTCACCCTGATCGACACGGCGGACGTCTACGGCAGCGGCGCCAACGAGGAGTTCCTGGCGCCCTTCGTCGCCGCGCACCGCGACGAGATCACCCTCGCCACCAAGTTCGCCATCGAGCGTCGCGCCGACGACCCGCACCACCGGGGGATCCGCAACGACCGCGCGTACATCCGCCAGGCCGTGGAGGCGAGCCTGCGCCGCCTCGGCATCGAGACGATCGACCTCTACTACATGCACCGTCGCGACCCGGAGATCCCCTTCGCCGAGTCGGTCGGGGCGATGGCGGAGCTCGTACAGGAGGGCAAGGTCAGGCAGCTCGGCCTGAGCGAGGTGACCGGCGCGGAGCTGCGCGAGGCGTACGCGGTGCACCCGATCGCCGCCCTCCAGTCGGAGTGGTCCCTCTTCTCCCGCGACGTGGAGCGCAGCGCGGTCGGCGCGGCTGCCGAGCTGGGCGTGACCTTCGTGCCGTACTCGCCGCTGGGCCGGGGCTTCCTGACGGGCGCCTTCGCGGACGCCTCGAAGGACCTGTCGGGCGGCGACTACCGCCAGTACCAGCCCCGCTTCACCGGCGAGAACGCGGCGAAGAACGCGGCGCTCCTGGAGCCGGTTCTGAAGATCGCGGCGGCGCACGGGGCCTCGGCGGCGCAGATCGCCCTGGCGTGGGTCCAGCAGCGCGCCACGGTCCACGGTCTGACGGTCGTCCCGATCCCGGGCACCCGCAAGCGCACCCGCCTGGAGGAGAACGCGGCGGCGACCCGGATCACCCTGACCGAGCAGGAACTCGCGGAACTGGAGCCGATCGCGGCGCAGGTCGCGGGGGACCGCTACCCGGACATGAGGTCCACGTCGGCGGCGCGCGAGTAGCGCGGGAGCAGGGGGAGGGGGTCCCCGTCCCGGGGGTCCCCCTCCCGGGTGTCCGGGTCCGGGTGTCCGGGTGTCCCCCTCCCGGGGGCACCCCTCACGCCAGTCCCAGGGCGAAGACCGCGAAGCCCGCCGCGAGGAGGCCTGCCGCCGTGCGTCGGGTCCGGCCCGTGCCGGTCCACGGGGACTCGAAGCCGCGTGCGTACCGGCCGATCAGGACCAACAGACCCGCGAACAGCGGCATCCAGGCCAGCCGGGCAAGGATCCACCCCACCGAGTCGGGCGCGACGACCAGGCCCGGGACCTCACCGACGTACGAGGCGGGGATCGCGGCGGCGAGCATCGCCGTCTGGTGCCAGCACAGGATCGTCATCGCGGACAGGTTGACGACGACGACCGGTGCCCACAGCGCGGGCCGCCTCAGGAACTTGCCGAGCCGGTCGCGGAGCAGGATCGCCGCGCCGCTCTGCGCGGCGGCCAGGGCGAGGACGAGCAGCGACGGCGGGTGGGAGTTGGTGCGGGCCTCGCCGGGGACGCCGACCATCGACGCGGGGTAGCCGAAGGCGAGCAGCAGGGCGGCGAAGAGCGCCGCGCCGCCGAGCAGCAGCCCCCAGGCGTGCCGCCGGGTGACCCGGCCCTCGCCCCAGGAGACGCCGAGCTGGTAGGCGAAGAGCCAGCCGGGCAGGATGTTGAGCAGGCTCAGCCAGGACGGCACGGCGTCGGCGTACGGCCCGTAGCGCAGGAAGTCGACGACGGCGACCGAGACGAGCAGCGGGGCCGCCGCCCACACGCCCGCCCGGCGGGCGGCACGCACGCACAGCGGGGTCAGGGCCGTGACGACCGTGTACACCCCGACGAACCACAGCGGCTGGATCACCAGCGTGGACGCCGTCCGCAGCGTGTCGCCCGGCACCCCGAACCCGTAGTGGAGGAGCGGCAGCAGGAGCGCCCAGACGGCCGTCACCCCGAGGACGGGCCGGCCGAGCCGGGCCAGGCGACCCTTGAGCCAGTCGCCGGTGGAGCCCTTCCGCTTCCGGTACGAGAGCACGGAGGCGTACCCGCCGACGAGGAAGAAGATCCCCAGCATCTGCAGGATCCAGCTGACGGGAGCGAGTCCGCCGAAGGTGCCGAGCGGGCTGGCGTTGTGGAGAGCCCCGTCGGAGGAGAGCGTGAACCCGCCGAGCAGCCAGTGCCCGGTGGGCACGGCGAGCAGAGCGAGGGCGCGCAGCCCGTCGATCGCCCGGTCGCGGTGGACGGGTGTGCGGGCCTCGATGCGTTCGACGAGCGCGTTCATCGGACATCCCCCTGGGCGATGGCGGCGAAGGTACGGAGGGACTGCGTGCCGGGCGCGAAGTAGCCGTTGTGGCCACGGGCGTCGTCGGCGGGGACGTGCCGGGCGCCGAAGGCGGGGTCGGCGGGGTCGGCGCCGTGGCCGAGCCCGGCGAACTCGACGTTGGGGACGCGGTCGATCCAGTCGGACGGGTCCTTGGCGGCCCACACCCGGGCGGAGGTGCGCAGTTCGCCGACGTTCGCGGCGCGCATCCCGGGGGAGCCGAAGACGACGAGGTCCTTGGCCTTGAGGTCCTGGGCGGCCAGGCCGCAGACGACGGAGCCGTAGCTGTGGCAGAACACGGACGGGGCGGGGGCTCCGATCGCGTCCAGTCCGTCGGCCAGCCGGTTGAGCCGCTCCGCGCCGGCCTCGGCGAGGTCCCCGGTGGCGGCGTCGAGGCCGACGCCGACGGGGGTGGTGTAGCCGGCCCAGGAGATGACGGCGGTGCGGCCGTGCGTGGCCCGGCGCAGGGCCTCGGCCATGTCGGTGAGCGGCCGTACGTTCCCGGCGTCGATGTCCGAACCGGGCACGATCACGGCGATGCTGTCGGCCTCGGCGAGGTCGCCGTGGACGAGGGCGATCTGGCCCCGGCCGCGCGGGTCGGAGGCGAGGACCTGCTGCCCGGCGTACTGAGCGCCGAGGGTACGGGCGTTCGCCTCGTACCGCAGTCGCAGCGGAGCGCCGTCGAGGTTGCCGACGACAGAGGGGTGCTCCCGCACGAGTGCCTGCTGCCGACCGGGCGTCAGGCCCTGGAAGAACGCGGCGACTTGGGAGGGCGACATCCGCTCCGGGTCGGGCAGCCCGTCCGCCCGCCAGGCCTCCGTGCCGATCGGGGCACCCGTGACGACCTGCTGCGCACTCGCGGAAGCCCAGCCGGCCGTCCCGGCGATCACCGTCGTGGCGAGCGCGGCGGCGACCAAGGTCCTCGTGTAGCGGCGCATAAGGGCCCTCCCTCTTCGTGTCTCTCGTCCGTGGCGAGAGGAAGGTAGGAAGAGGACGGGTGACGACACGTCACACCGGAGGGCCAACTCCCGGCTGATACCGGGGTAGGGGGCGGACGAGGGGCGGGCACCAGGGCGGGGGTGGGGATTTCCCCCGGTGGGGTGGGGGCGCGGGGGAGGGGCTGTCCCCAGGGCCGGCGCGCGGGCGCGGCGGGGCGGTCCTGTCCCATGGGTGGACTGCGCGCCGGGTGCACCCGCCGCGCAGGGCCGCACCGAGCGCCTGCTGGGCGGGCCGCGCCGTCGAAGGCGGGCGGCACCGCGATGGACGCCAACGGCCCGCCCTCGGGGCCGTCGCGAGCCCCTGCCGGGAGGGGCTACCGGGAGGGGCTACCGGGAGGGGCTGCGACGGCGAAGGCCGAGGGCAGCGCGGTGGACGCCAACGGCCCGCCCTCGGGGCCGCACCGAGCTTCTGCCGGGAGGGGCTACCGGGAGGGGCTGCGACGGCGAAGGCCGAGGGCAGCGCGGGGGGCACCGACCGGCCGGCACCCTCGCGCCCGAGCGCCTCGCCTCGCCGGAGGCAAGGGCCCTGCGCGGCGCGAGCCGCCACCCCGAGCCTGGGGGTCCGGGGGCTTGCCCCGGGCCTTCCCGCCGCGTCCGGACCGGGCGGTGCCGGCCGCGACCCGTAGGCGAGGACCACCGCCTGCGAGTCGGCAACAACTGCCGCTCGGGTTCCGGGGTTCGGGGGCCTGCCTCGATTTCCCCGCCCGTGTCCCGCCGGGCGGGACACGACCCGAGCCGTACGCGCAGCGCGTGTTGCCTGCGAGTAGGCAGCGCTCGGGGGTCCGGGGGCTTGCCCCCGGTTGGGGGAGAGGCCCGGGCAGCGGACCTCGTCCCGTCAGCGTCCCGCGTCTCCCGGCGTCACCAGCCCCGACTCGTACGCGAAGATCACCGCCTGCGCCCGATCGCGCAGATCGAGCTTGGCGAGCACCCGCCCGATGTGCGTCTTGACCGTCTGCTCCGCCAGGACCAGCCGGTCCGCGATCTCCTGGTTCGAGAGCCCCCGCGCGATCAGCTCCAGGACCTCCGTCTCACGCGGCGTCAGACCGTTGAGACGCAGCGCCGCCCGGTCCCCCCGCGGCGCCGGCTTCGACGCGGCGAAGTCGGCGATCAGCCGGCGCGTCACCGACGGCGCCAGCAGCGCCTCGCCCGCCGCCACCACCCGTACCGCCGCGATCAGATCGGCCGGCGGAGCATCCTTCAGAAGGAAGCCCGACGCGCCCGCGCGCAGCGCCTCGTACACGTAGTCGTCCACGTCGAAGGTGGTAAGCATCAGCACCTTGGGACGGTGTGTGACCCCCACCGGCGGGTTCAGGATCTCCCGCGCCGCCGCGAGACCGTCCATCTCCGGCATCCGTACGTCCATCAGCACCACGTCCGGGTGCGTCGAACGGGCCACCTCCACGCCCTGCTTCCCGTCCGGCGCCTCGCCCACCACGTCGATGTCGGCCTGCGCCGCGAGGAGTGCGGCGAACCCCGCCCGCACCATGGCCTGGTCGTCGACGATGATCACGCGGATGGTCAAGACAAGTCCTTCGAGGTCAGCGGGGTCTTCGAGGTCAGCGGGAGCCGGGCCGCGACCCTGAAGCCCCCGTCCGGCAGCGGCCCGGTGTCCAGCGTGCCGCCGGTCAACCGTACGCGTTCCCGCATCCCGATCAGCCCGTGCCCTGTCCCGTCCCCGCCCTCCAGGGGCGAATGGCGCCCGGCGACCGGGGCGTTGACGACCAGGACCGTCAGCCATCCGTCGTCCGAACGGATCGAGACCCGGGTCTCCGCGCCCGGCGCGTGCCGCACCACGTTCGCCAGGGCCTCCTGCACGATCCGGTACGCCGACAGCTCCACCGCCTGCGGTACGTCGCCGAGATCCGCCGCCAGCGACAACTCGGCGGGCACCCCCGCCCGTACCGTCGCCTCGATCAGCTGCTGCACCCGGTCGAGGCCGGGCTGCGGCGCCCGTTCGCCCTCCGTACCCTCGCTGCGCAGCACCACGAGCAGCCGCCGCATCTCGGCGAGCGACTCCCGCGCGCCGGCGGCGATCGAGGTGAACTCCTCGCGCGCCGCCTCCGGAAGGTCCGGGATCCGGTACGGCGCCGAGTCCGCCTGGACCGTGATCACGGACATGTGGTGGGCGACGATGTCGTGCAACTCGCGCGCGATCCGGGCCCGTTCCTCCAGGAGCGTGCTGCGCGCGCGTTCGGCGGCGCTGCGGCGCTCGGCGTCCCCGCGTTCGCGGAGCGCGCCCGTGAGGAGCAGAACCCCTCCGCTCAGTACGAAGAGGAGGATGTGGATGCCGTCGGTGTTCTTCGGCGAGAGGGCGGTGAGGACGAAACCGGCCGCCCCGGTGGCCAGCCATACGCCGAGCAGGGTCCGGCGCGGTTCGCGCAGCCCGAGGGCGAGCATCAGGGCGAGGTAGCCGACCACGACCATCGGCGTCCACGGCCAGCTGCGGCCGTCCAGCCCGTCCGAGGCCAGCATCACCAGCGCTCCGGCGACATCGGCGACCCCGATGATCCACCACGCCTGGAGCGGGCGGGTCACGGCGAGCAGCAGTGGCGCGGTCTGGGCGGTGGCGAGGGCACCGGCGAGGGCGCCGTTGACCTGGTAGTCGTTGAGCAGCACCGTGACGGTGACGGGGAGCAGCGAGGCGACGAAGGCGACCGCGATGACGTAGGGGAGGAGCCGCAGCCAGCGCGAGCGCGCCTCGGCGAGCAGCGGGGCGCTCGGTTCCGTCGGGGTCGCGAGGGCGGTACCGAAGGACTGCATCACTCCTCGGACGGGCGCGAGCATCCGGGCGACGTGGCGGTCGGCTCCGAGGGAGCGTGTCTTCTTCATGGCCCGCCCAGGTTAGGCAGCCGGGCACCCGAGGGGCGTCATACCGAGGACTCGGTCGGGGGGTGATACCCGGGTATGACGGGCCCGGTTCCGCGCCTCCGCGCAGCGCGCAGCCGCCCCGACAACGTCACCCGACCCGAGGCCACTTCCCTGCCGGGCCCTCGAGCTCGGCCTGTCGCGCCCGGCCTGCCGAGCTTGGCCCGTCGAGCCCGGCCCGCTGAGCTTGGCCCCCAAGCCTGGTCCGCCGAGCCCCGCCGGCCGAGCCCGGCCTGCCTGCGCCCGACCTGCCGAACTCAGCCTGTCGCGCCTTGGTCTGCCTGCGCCCGACCTGCCGACCCCGGCCTGACGAGCCTGGCTCGCCGAGCTTGGCCCCCAAGCCTGGCCCGTCGAGCCCCGCCCGTCGAGCCCCGCCCGTCGAGCCGCCGCGCCCCGCCGGCCACGCGCCCCGCCCTCACAGCTCCGCCAGCAGCTCTGCCTTCTTCGCCGAGAACTCCTCGTCCGTCACCAGACCCGCCCGGTGCAGCTCCCCCAGGTGCCGGATCCGCTCCGCGACCCCGGCCGGGTCCCGCAGCTCCGCCTCCGGGAGCGCGGCCGTCCGGCCCGCGCCGCGGACCGCCGCCAGGACCGCCGCGGCGAACGGCAGGGACTCGTGGACCGGGCCGTAGCCGAGGCCGAAGACGACGGCCGCCGGGTCGCGGTCCGCCTGGGCCTGCCGGGGCTCCCCGGATCGGGGCAGCAGGCGCAGGTACCCGTCGAAGACGTCCGGCGAGCGCCACTCGACCCCGCTCAGCTCCCGTACGGGAAAAGTCTGGTCGCCCGCCTTCCACTTCTCCGAGGACGCGCCCGTCCAGAACCAGCGGAACGACACCTGCGACGTACCGTCGAAGCTCGCCTTCCCGTCGTACGCCTTGAAGGACTGCGGTCCTTGCGGCGCCGCCACGAGGAAGCCGTCCGTCGGCCCGTCCGACGATCCGCCCGGCAGTCCGTCCTCCGGCGTGAGCATCGCCCGCAGTTCGTCCCGGTAGTACTCCGCCAGCGTCTCCCGTTCGGCCGGCAGCACCAGTCGGTACGGGTCGCTCCCCTCCTTCAACTGCCCCGCGGCCGCCTCCATCAGAGGATCGGCGCCCGGTCTCGGCACCGCGTGCAGCACGACCGTGCCCCGCTTGCCCGGGGCGAGTGTCACGGACGCCAACGCCTCGTGCGGGATGCGTCGTTCGCGCAGCGTCTGGAACAGTTTCGGTGTGCGGATCCCCCGATCGAAGCGGATGACGACGGCGTCGCTCTCGAACTCCCAGGTGGCATGAATTCCGGCCAGCACATCACCCATGTGCCTCATCGTATGCGGCGTGCGCCCGCGCGTCGCCCCTGTGCGAGGGGCCGAAGTGCCGTGCTCTACGCGCGTCAGACGCCTTCCGCGCCGGAGATTCCGCTGCGGCAGGCGCTGTCGACGCTCGCGCAGGTCAGGCTCTGGTACGCACCAACGCCTATCGCCGCGAAGTTGTGGAGGCTCTTGGTGCCCGGCTCGAAATAGCCGGTGTGGCCGATTGCGCCGGCCGCCGAGAGCAGCCGCGCGCCGAACTCCGGCTCCACCGGGTCCGCCCCGTGGCCGACCCCGCCGACGGCGACGTGCGGTACGTCCTGGATCCAGTCGTCCGCGTCCCGCATCGCCCACACGCGGGCCCGGGTGGCCAGTTCGGCCGCGCGCTCCACCCGCATCCCGGGGCTTCCGGCCACGGCCACGTCGGTCACCCGGGAGGGCAGCCGGGCGGCGGCGACCCCGCAGAGCACGGAGCCGTAGCTGTGGCAGAACAGGCTGACGCGGGAGGCGCCGGGCAGGGCGTCGGTCATGTCGACGAGCCGTACCGCGCCGGCCGAGGCCAGGCGCCCCATCGCGGCGTCGATGCCGACCCCGACCGGGGCCGTGTAGTCCGCCCAGGCGATGACGGCCGTACGGCTTCCGGGGGCGGCCCGGCGTTGTGCGGCGTACAGCGACTGCGCCATGCCGGCCGGCGCCGTGAACTTGCGGCTGGTCTTCTGGAAGGTCAGCAGATTGGTGTCGACGCCGGGCACGATCACCGAGACCCGCTGGGCACGCTCCAGATCGCCGAGCACCTCGGCCGTCCGGCCGCCGGCGGTGGGGTCGAAGGCGAGGATCTGCCGGTCCTCACGCATCAGTGAGGTGAAGCGGTGCGCGCGGCGCAGGGCCTCGTGCCGGCCGTCGGCGCTCAGCCTGGGGTCCTCGACCCTGTCGCGCTCGGAATCGAGGGCGCGGGCGAGGGCGAGCCGGTTGGCGCGGTAGCGGAGGGTGACCGGGGCGCCGTCGAGATTGCCGACGACGAGCGGGTGCGCGTCGGCGAGGAAGGCGCCCTGCGTCGGGCCTATCGAGCGGAAGAACGCGGCGATCGTACGGGCGGGGGCGGCCGGGTCGGGCAGGGCCCGGTGGCCGATCCTGCCGTGCAGCCAGGAGGCGAGCGCGGCCTGCCGCGACTCTCCTGGCCCGCGCTGATGCTGGATCGTCGTCCAGCCGGTGGTCGCCAGGAGCACGAACACGACGGCGAGCGCGAGCGTCATGCGCCAGACGGTGAGGGTGGGGGAGGAGTCGAAGGAAGTCACTGCGCCACACCCTAGGAGACGGGTGCGGGGCGCCGGGTGGGCGAGTGACGTGGATCACCTGTGAGGTGAGGCGTGGTGACGTTCCGTACGCGGGGGCGTACGCCTCGCACGTCCGGATTCATCGGCTCCGGAGCGCATACGGATTCGCCGCCTCGGTCACACGTACGGGGTCGTCGGCCCGGCGAGGCGCAAGCGGTCGGCGGCTCCACGGGCGTGCCCGAATCATCGCCCGGGCGGCTCGTCCGGAGTCATCGGCTCCGCCACTCCGGTTCGAGAGCAGGGCCGAGGTTGTCCAAGTAGTACTCGGTCATTTCGCGCATCCCCTGCAGCGTCGGGTCCGCGCTCCTGCCCCAGAGTTGACCCGTCACCCTCATGACGCCGCTGAACGCCGCCACCGCGATCCGTGGGCGCGGGTCCTCGTCCACGTCCAGGCCCTCGCGCTCGGCGATCAGCCGGGCGATGGCCTCCTCCATCTCGCTGGAGCGGCGCAGATGGACGGCGAGCAGCGCGGGGGTCGACTCGATCATCTGGAAGGTCCGCAGATGCAGTTCGAGGGGGACGACCTCCATGATCGCCTCGCCGATGGTGTCCCAGGCGGCGAGTACGGCGTTGCGCAGCGCGTCGAGCGGGCCCTCCTCGGCGGGTCGTTCGGCCAGCGCCTGGACGAAGCGTTCCTCCACCATCTGCTGGACGGCGAAGGTGGCCTCCTCCTTGGAGGAGAAGTAGCGGAAGAAGGTGCGCTGGGAGACCTCGACCGCGTCGGCGATCTCGTCGACGGTGGTCTGCTCGTATCCCTGGGTCGTGAACAGTTCGAGGGCGACACGCAGCAGCGCGTCCCGTGTGCGCTGCTTCTTTCGTTCCCGCAGACCGGAAACCGTCACCGGATGGCCCTCTTTTCGCCACTTTTCAAGGCTTCGTGCAGCTCAGGGTACCTGTGAGCTACATGACAGTTACCGTCGTGTGAATTGCTTTGTCAATTGTCAGCGACTGACATTAGCCTCACCCGCATGACTAGTCAGACCACCGTGGAAAAGGCCCCGCAGGGTCAGGGGGGTGACCGGAGCCCCGCCCCGGCTCCGGCGAAGGGCCTGCGAGGCCACCCCTGGCTGACGCTGTTCGCCGTGGCGGTCGGCGTGATGATGGTCGCGCTCGATGGCACGATCGTCGCCATCGCCAACCCCGCCATCCAGGCCGACCTCGGCGCCACCCTCGACCAGCTCCAGTGGATCACCAACGGGTATCTTCTGGCGCTCGCCGTCGCCCTGATCACCGCCGGCAAGCTCGGTGACCGCTTCGGTCACCGCCAGACCTTCCTGATAGGCATCGCTGGCTTCGCCGCCGCCTCCGGTGCGATCGGCCTCTCCGACTCGATCGCCTTCGTGATCGCCTTCCGCGTCCTCCAGGGCCTCTTCGGCGCCCTGTTGATGCCGGCGGCGCTCGGCCTGCTGCGAGCCACCTTCCCCGCCGAGAAGCTCAACATGGCCATCGGTATCTGGGGCATGGTCATCGGCGCCTCCACGGCGGGCGGCCCGATCCTCGGCGGCTTCCTGGTCGAGCACGTCAGCTGGCAGTCGGTCTTCTTCATCAACGTGCCGGTCGGTGTCCTCGCGCTGGTGCTCGGTCTGGTGATCCTCAAGGACCACCGCGCCGAGAACGCCCCGCGCTCCTTCGACATCCTCGGCATCGTGCTGCTCTCCGGCGCGATGGGAGCGCTCATCTGGGGCATCATCCAGGCGGGCGCGGACTGGGGCTGGGCGAGCGGCAACACCTGGGGCTGCATCGGCGGCGCGATCCTGCTGTTCGTGCTCTTCGCCGTCTGGGAGACCAAGGTCAAGGAGCCGCTCATCCCGCTGGGGATGTTCCGCTCCGTGCCGCTCTCGGCCGGTGTGATCCTGATGGTCCTGATGGCCTTCGCGTTCATGGGCGGCCTGTTCTTCGTGACCTTCTACCTCCAGGGCGTGAAGGGGCTCGGCCCGATCGACGCCGGACTCCACCTGCTGCCGCTGACCGCGATGATGATCGTCTCCTCGCCGCTGGCGGGTGCGCTCATCACCAAGTTCGGCCCGCGCATCCCGCTCGTCGGCGGCATGGTGTGCACCGCGGCCGCGATGTTCGGCATGATCACGCTCACCGAGGGCACCGAGACGCTCGCGATGTCCCTCTGGTTCGCCCTGCTCGGGCTGGGTCTGGCCCCGGTCATGGTCGGCGCCACCGAGGTCATCGTCGGCAACGCCCCGCTGGAGCTCTCCGGTGTCGCGGGCGGACTGCAGCAGGCCGCGATGCAGGTCGGCGGTGCGCTCGGTACGGCCGTGCTCGGCGCGGTCATGTCCTCCAAGGTCTCCGGCGAGTTCCCGTTGAACTGGACGGCCGCCGGACTGCCCGCCCCGCCCCCGCCGGGTCTCGAGCAGGCCGCCGAGTTCGGCATGGTCCCGCCGGAGCTCGCGAAGGCGCCCGGCATGACCCCGGACATGCTCGAACAGATCGGGGGCGTCATCCACGACACCTTCATGGACGGCATGGGCCTGGCCTTCACCGTCGCCGGTGTCGTCGCCGTCGTCGCGGCCGGCGTCGCCATGCTCACCAAGCGCGGTGCGAACGCGGAGGCGGGTGCGGGCGGCGCCCACATCTGACCTCTCCCTGCTGAAATGACGGCCCCGCCGGACCCGGTCCGGCGGGGCCGTCACCTCTTCGAGTGAACCGACCCTTGGCCTCTTCCCAACTGGCTGTGACTTCCACCAGAGTTCTGATTACAGAGAGTTACGGAATCGGGGGGTTCGCCACCATGTACACGAAGCTCGTCAGGCGCCAGGCATGCCGGCACGCAAACCAGCACGCAACCCATCAGGAAACCCATCACGCAACCCATCCGGCCCACCACCACGTGGGCCGCCACGCACTCCGGCGCGTCCTTCTGGCGGCACTGGCGGCCACCTTGCTCACCGCCTTGCCCGCCCTGCCCGTGGCAGCCGCTCAGGCCGCCCAGGCGGCGGCTCAGGCGGCGACTCAGGCCGATCCGGCACCCAGGCTCGGGGCCTGTGCGCCCGGCCAGTTGTGCCTGTGGCCCAAGGCGGACTTCCGGGGCACGGCGTGGACGCACGAGCTGGCCGACACCGACATCGAGAGCTGTGTCGCCCTGCCGCCGGGCACGAGTGCCCAGTCGCTGGCCAACCGCACCGGGCGGCCGGTCACGACGTACCAGTCCGCGGAGTGCGCCGAGACGGGGGAGTTCGAGACCTATCCGGGGCGTGGGATCTGGGTGCCCCAGAGTCCGTACCAGGTCAGAGCCTTCAAGATCTGGGAGCGGTAGGGATCTCGCCCTGCGGCGGCACGGAGGCGGGCGCGGAGGCCTGTGTGGAGGCAGGCGGGGAGGCGGGCGCGGAGAGCCGCGCCACCTCGCCGCGCAGCTCCTGGACCTCCCGGGTCAGGGCCTCCAGGAGCTCGGTCTGCCGGCGGTCCTGGGCGTCGTCCCGCTCGAAGCGGGAGATGAACCAGGCCGCGATGTTGGCGGTCACCACACCGAGCAGGGCGATCCCCGAGAGCATCAGGCCCACGGCGAGGACGCGGCCGAGACCCGTGGTCGGGGCGTGGTCGCCGTAGCCGACGGTCGTCATCGTCGTGAACGACCACCACACCGCGTCGCCCAGCGTCTTGATGTTCCCGTTCGGGGCCGTGCGCTCCACGTGCAGCACGGCCAGCGAGCCGAACATCAGCAGCCCGACCACCGCGCCCGCCACGTAGGTGGTGAGCGTGATCTGCGGGGCCATCCGGGCCCGTCGGCCCACCAGGAGCAGCGTGGAGACCAGCCGCAGCAGTCGCAGCGGCTGCACCAGTGGAAGCAGGACAGCGAGGAGGTCGAGCGGATGTCCGCGTACGAAACGCCACTTTGCCGGAGCCAGCGTCAGCCGCACGGCGTAGTCGACGGCGAACGCGCCCCACACCACCCACTCCATGGCCAGACACAGCTCATGGACCCGGCGATCGGCATCCGGCGCCACGATCGGAATGGCGTACGCAATGCCGAACGCCACTGCCAGGATCAGCAGTGGCGTCTGGGTGCGCTTCTCCCAGCGTTCCTTCATGCCGGGAATCGTATGGCGGGTGCGGGCGCGCATTCGCCCCCGCACCCGCACCACACGGTGATGCCGTTACGCGTCGCCGCCGGCGGGGCCCGGGTCCGCGGCCGCCACGTCGAGCAGCTGGTAGCGGTCCACGGCCTGCTTCAGAACCGACCGGTCGACCTTGCCCTCGCGGGCGAGCTCGGTGAGGACGGCGAGGACGATCGACTGGGCGTCGATGTGGAAGAACCGACGGGCCGCACCCCGCGTGTCCGCGAAGCCGAAGCCGTCCGCGCCCAGCGAGGTGTAGGTGCCCGGCACCCAGCGGGAGATCTGGTCCGGAACCGAACGCATCCAGTCGGAGACGGCGACGAACGGGCCCTGGGCCGAGGACAGCTTCCGCGTCACGTACGGGACGCGCTGCTCCTCGTCCGGGTGGAGCAGGTTGTGCCGGTCCACCTCGACGGCCTCGCGGCGCAGCTCGTTCCAGGACGTGGCGGACCAGACGTCGGCCCGTACGTTCCACTCCTCGGCGAGGATCCGCTGCGCCTCGACCGCCCACGGCACGGCGACACCGGAAGCCATGATCTGCGCGGGGATCGCGCCGGCCTCGCCCGCCTTGTAGCGGTAGATGCCCTTGAGGATGCCCTCGGCGTCCACGTTCTCGGGCTCGGCCGGGTGCTGGATCGGCTCGTTGTAGACGGTCAGGTAGTAGAAGATGTCCTCGGCGTCCGGGCCGTACATCCGCTTCAGGCCGTCCTGGACGATGTGCGCGATCTCGAAGCCGAAGGCCGGGTCGTAGGCGACACAGCCCGGGTTCGTCGAGGCGAGCAGGTGCGAGTGGCCGTCCGCGTGCTGGAGGCCCTCGCCGGTCAGCGTCGTACGGCCGGCGGTGGCACCGAGCACGAAGCCGCGCGCGAGCTGGTCGGACATCTGCCAGAACTGGTCGCCGGTCCGCTGGAAACCGAACATCGAGTAGAAGACATAGACCGGGATCAGCGGCTCGCCGTGCGTGGCGTACGCGGAACCCGCCGCGATCAGCGAGGCCGTGCAGCCGGCCTCGGAGATGCCGTCGTGCAGCATCTGCCCGGTCGGGGACTCCTTGTACGCGAGCAGCAGCTCGCGGTCCACGGCCTCGTACTGCTGGCCCAGCGGGTTGTAGATCTTGGCGCTCGGGAAGAACGAGTCCATGCCGAACGTGCGGTACTCGTCCGGTGCGATCAGCACGAACCGCTTGCCGATCTCCTTGTCCCGCATCAGGTCCTTGAGCAGCCGGACGAACGCCATCGTGGTGGCGATCGACTGCTGGCCGGAGCCCTTCTTCACCGGGGCGTAGGTCTTCTCCTCGGGCAGGACCAGCGGCTTCGCGCGCACGACACGCGTCGGGACGTACCCGCCGAGCGCCTTGCGGCGGTCGTGCATGTACTGGATCTCCTCGGAGTTCCGGCCCGGGTGGTAGTACGGCGGCAGGCCGCCCTCCAGCTGAGCGTCCGTGATCGGGATGTGCAGCCGGTCGCGGAAGCGCTTGAGGTCGTCGACCGTCAGCTTCTTCATCTGGTGGGTCGCGTTGCGGCCCTCGAAGTTCGGGCCCAGCGTCCAGCCCTTGACGGTCTGCGCGAGCACCACGGTCGGCTGGCCCTTGTGGGCCTTAGCCGCCGCGAAGGCCGCGAAGATCTTCTTGTGGTCGTGGCCGCCACGGCCGAGGTGCAGGATCTGGTGGTCCGACATGCCCTCGACCATCGAGCGCAGCCGCTGGTCGTCGCCGAAGAAGTGGTCGCGGATGTACGCGCCGGTCTCCGTCGCATACGTCTGGAACTGGCCGTCGGGCGTGGTGTTCAGCTTGTTGACCAGGATGCCGTCGCGGTCCTGGGCGAGCAGCGGGTCCCAGGAGCGGTCCCAGATCAGCTTGATGACGTTCCAGCCGGCGCCGCGGAACTGCGACTCCAGCTCCTGGATGATCTTGCCGTTGCCGCGCACGGGGCCGTCGAGGCGCTGCAGGTTGCAGTTGACGACGAAGGTCAGGTTGTCCAGGCCCTCGCGGGCGGCGATGGACAGCTGGCCGAGCGACTCCGGCTCGTCCATCTCGCCGTCGCCCAGGAACGCCCAGACGTGCGACTTGGAGGTGTCGGCGATGCCGCGCGCCTCCATGTAGCGGTTCATCCGGGCCTGGTAGATCGCGCCGAGCGGGCCGAGACCCATCGAGACGGTCGGGAACTCCCAGAAGTCCGGCATCAGCCGCGGGTGCGGGTACGAGGAGAGCCCGTTCGGGTACTTCGACTTCTCCTGGCGGAAGGCGTCGAGCTGCGTCTCGTTGAGCCGGTCGAGGAGGTAGGCGCGGGCGTAGATGCCGGGGGAGGCGTGGCCCTGGAAGAAGATCTGGTCGCCGCCGTCGCCCTCGTCCTTGCCGCGGAAGAAGTGGTTGAAGCCGACGTCGTACAGCGAGGCGGAGGAGGCGAAGGTGGCGATGTGGCCGCCGACCCCGATGCCCGGGCGCTGCGCGCGCGAGACCATGACGGCCGCGTTCCAGCGCGTCGCGTTGAGGACCTTGCGCTCGATCTCCTCGTTGCCCGGGAAGAAGGGCTCGTCCCGGGTCGCGATCGTGTTGACGTAGTCCGTGCTGCGCATCTCGGGCACGGCCACGCGCTTCTCGCGGGCCCGCTCGATCAGGCGGAGCATCAGGTAGCGGGCTCGCTCACGGCCCCGCTCGTCGACGGCGGCGTCGAGGGAGTCGAGCCATTCCTGAGTCTCTTCGGGATCGAAGTCCGGGACCTGGCTGGGAAGGCCGCCAATGATGATCGGGTTGCGATCGGATCCGGAAGCCACGCTGTTCCTTCGCTGTTCGGTGGAGCCCACGGGAAGGCCGGGATGTCCATCGTGTACCCCGTCGGTGTCAAACGTCATCTCTACCGAGGGGTAACCCCCGCTGGGCGCCTGGTTGGGTCAAATCGCAACCTTACGCCCAACCCGCGCATGCGTTTCGTCACCATGTTCGGCAGACTGAAGCCGCGGAAGAACGCAAAGCGGGACGAAGCGTGTGCCATTTGTCACGGAGCGAAGTGGAACCGGACCGGAAGATGCGGCGAGACGGCCCCAAACGTCACCGTTTCGGCGGTCTCGGGGGCCGGGTACTTGCGCGATCCGCCCAGCCCGTGTGGACTACGGCCAGCGCCGCGCGTACGCACGTGGCCGAAGCATTTTCCGATACATGATCAGGAGGCAAGCCGTGAGCGCGACCGCGGACCACGCGGAGGAGCGGACCAACCCGGCAGCGAGGCTGGGGTTCGAGCCCGGACAGGTGGTCCAGGAGATCGGTTACGACGACGACGTCGATTTCGATCTCCGCGAAGGCATCGAGTCCATCATCGGGTCGGACCTCGCTGACGAGGACTACGACGACGTCGCTGACGCCGTCGTGCTCTGGTTCCGCGACGAGGACGGAGATCTGACGGACTCCCTGGTCGATGCCATTGGCCTGCTGGAGGACGGCGGGGTCGTTTGGCTGCTGACGCCGAAGACGGGCCGAGACGGCTACGTCGAGCCCAGCGACATCAGTGACGCCGCGCAGACCGCCGGCTTCTCCCAGACCAAGAGCATCAGCGTGGCCAAGGACTGGTCGGGCAGCCGACTGGTCGCCCCCAAGCGCTGATTCCCAAGCAGCAGGAGCCCCCGTCGGCACAGCCGGCGGGGGCTCTGTGCGTAGGCTGGGCCTTTCACCTGTCCGGTCCAGTGAAGGGATGCGCACGCCATGGCGATCGAGGTCGGCACCAAGGCCCCGGAGTTCGAGCTCAAGGACAACCACGGCCGCACCGTGAAGCTCTCCGACTTCAAGGGCGAGAAGAACGTGGTGGTGCTCTTCTATCCCTTCGCCTTCACCGGCGTCTGCACCGGCGAGCTGTGCGAGCTGCGCGACAACCTGCCGAAGTTCGTCAACGACGACACCCAGCTCCTCGCGGTCTCCAACGACTCCATCCACACCCTGCGCGTCTTCGCCGAGCAGGAGGGCCTGGAGTACCCGCTGCTCTCCGACTTCTGGAAGCACGGCGAGGCCTCGCGCGCGTACGGCGTCTTCGACGAGGAGAAGGGCTGCGCCGTGCGCGGCACCTTCATCATCGACAAGGAGGGCGTGGTCCGCTGGACCGTCGTGAACGCCCTTCCGGACGCCCGGGACCTCGGCGAGTACGTGAAGGCCCTCGACACTCTCTGACCATCGGGGCGAATCGTCTGTCCAGGCCGGGAACCCGTCACTAGGATCCACTCGTTGATCCGATGCCAACGCACGACGGGGGCGCTGCCCCTGGTAACCACATGGAGGGACTCGTGGGAGTCAGCCTCAGCAAGGGCGGCAACGTCTCGCTGACCAAGGAGGCCCCTGGCCTGACCGACGTCACCGTCGGTCTCGGCTGGGACGTCCGCACCACCACCGGGACGGACTTCGACCTCGACGCCAGCGCCATTCTGGTCAGCGCGGAGGGCAAGGTCCGCAACGACCAGGACTTCGTGTTCTTCAACAACCTGAAGAGCGCCGACGGCTCGGTCGAGCACACCGGTGACAACCTCACCGGCGAGGGCGAGGGCGACGACGAGCAGGTCAAGGTCAGCCTGGCCACGGTGCCCGCCGATGTAGCCAAGATCGTCTTCCCGGTGTCGATCTATGACGCCGAGAACCGCCAGCAGTCCTTCGGCCAGGTCCGCAACGCGTTCATCCGCGTCGTGAACCAGGCCGGCGGAGCCGAGATCGCCCGGTACGACCTCTCCGAGGACGCCTCGACCGAGACCGCCATGGTCTTCGGCGAGCTGTACCGCAATGGCGCGGAGTGGAAGTTCCGCGCCGTGGGCCAGGGCTATGCCTCCGGCCTGCGGGGTATCGCGGCGGACTTCGGCGTCAACGTCTGAGTCACGCACGACTGATCCGTCCGGCGCCGCACTCACCCGGCGGCGCCCGACGTGCCGCAACCGCGGTGCCCGCCGGCGGCGCCCAACCGCACCCC
>NZ_JBHJTL010000042.1:0-67439 GCF_042264065.1 Streptomyces sp. NPDC056222
CGGGCCTGGCCCTCGGCCACCTGCGGGAAGGCGACCCGTAAAAACCGGGGCGGCTCTCCGACCCACCCGGGGGGGCCCCGGCCCCCCGGCCCCCCGCCGAGGAGCCCGGCCCAGAACCGCACCAGAGCCGCCGGATCGGCGCAGTCGAAAACGATCTCCGAAACGTGTGCGCGCATGGCTCCAGCTTACGGAGGTCAGGGCCGGGCGGCGCTCGCGGTGAACCCCTCGGCATCCCAGACGCCGCCGAGCGCCGGGGCCAGCCACTCGCCCGCGCGCGCCCGGAACGAGGCCGGATCGAGACCGCCCGCGCCCTCCGGTACGGCACCGAGCAGAGGCGCCCCGGCCATCTCCGGCAGTTCGGCCAGGTTGCAGCACGACGCCAGGTCCGGAGCGGTCGGCCAGCTGCCGACGACGACGCCGAGCTGCTCGATGCCGCGTGCCGCGAGCGCCTCGGCGGTGAGCTGGGTGGTGTTGAGCGTGCCGAGCCCGGCGGGCACCACGACGAGCACCGGGGCGTCGAGCAGACGGGCCACGTCGGCGAGAGTGCCGCCGTCCTCGTCGAACCGGACCAGGAGCCCGCCCGCACCCTCCACCAGGACCAGATCGTGCTCGGTCGCCAGCTTCGCGGCCGCCTCGGCGACCTCCTGCGGCCCGACCGGCGCCATGCCCGCCCGCCGGGCGGCCGTGGCGGGCGCCAACGGCTCAGGGAACCGAGCCAGTTCGGCCGAGGTCCCCGCCCCGGAGAGCCGTACGACCTCGTCCGCGTCCCCGCGCTCGCCCGGTTCGAGCCCGGTCTGGGCGGGCTTGAGCACGGCGACCGACCGGCCCTGGGCGGTGGCGACCGCGGCCACGGCGGCCGTCACGATCGTCTTGCCGATCTCCGTCCCCGAACCGCTGACGACGATGACGGTCATGGTGTGTCGAGTCCTCTCTGAGCCCCCGCGCCCGTACGGTCGCGGGGTCGTCCGGCACGCCGGCCGCATCGGGGCCCGAAGGGCACCGACACGGACCGGCGTTCCATTGCTCCGGGCGCGGCCCGGTAGGTCAGCCCGCCACCGCGGCCGCGCGCACCGCGGCACAGATACGGGCCAGGTCCGCGTCGCCGGTCACGAACGGCGGCATCGTGTAGATCAGGTCGCGGAACGGCCGCAGCCACACGCCCGCCCGGACCGCCGCCTCGGTGGCCGCGGCCATGTCGACGTCGTGGTCGAGCTGGACGACACCGATGGCGCCGAGCACCCGCACGTCCCGGACACCGGGCAGCGAGGCGGCCTCGGCGAGACCCGTGCGGAGCCCCGTCTCGATCCGCTTGACCTCCAGCGCCCAGTCCTGGGACATCAGCAGGTCGAGCGAGGCCAGGGCCACGGCCGAGGCCAGCGGGTTGCCCATGAAGGTCGGCCCGTGCGCGAGCACCGGAACCTCGCCGAGCGAGATCCCCTCGGCGATCCGCGTCGTGCAGAGCGTCGCCGCCATCGACAGATAGCCGCCGGTCAGCGCCTTGCCCACACACATCACATCGGGCGAGATCCCGGCGTGGTCGGCGCCGAACAGCGTGCCCGTGCGGCCGAACCCGGTCGCGATCTCGTCGAAGATCAGGAGCACGCCGTGCTCGTCGCACGCCTCACGCAGGACGCGCAGGTACTCGGGCGAGTGGAACCGCATCCCTCCCGCGTTCTGCACCACCGGCTCCACGATCACCGCGGCGATCTCGTCCGCGTGGAGCGCGATCTGCTCCCGCAGCATCTCCGCGTACGACTCCTCGTACGCGGTGGGCGGCGCGTCCACGAACACCTGCTGCTGGAGCACGCCCGACCACAGCTGGTGCATCCCGCCCTCGGGGTCGCACAGCGACATCGGCTGCCAGGTGTCGCCGTGGTACCCGCCGCGCCAGGTCAGCATCCGCTGCTTCTCCGGCCGGCCCACCGAGCGCCAGTACTGCAGACACATCTTGGCCGCGACCTCGACGGAGACCGAACCCGAGTCGCTGAGGAAGACATGCTGGAGCGGTGCGGGGGTGATCTCCACCAGACGGGTGGCGAGCCGGACCGCCGGCTCGTGGGTGAGCCCGCCGAACATGACATGGCTCATCCGGTCCAGCTGGCCGTGCGCCGCCTCGTTGAGCACGGGGTGGTTGTAGCCGTGGATGGCCGACCACCACGAGGACATGCCGTCGATCAACTCGTCCTGGCCGTGCACGGGTTCGGCGAGCTGCAGCCGTACCCCGGACGCGGACGCGACGACCAGCGGGTCCGTACGGCCCGGCATGGGGGCGTACGGGTGCCAGACGTGCGCCCGGTCCAGGGCGAGCAGTTCGTCGTTACGCATTCGGCGCGAGCTCCGTCCCGGCGCCGCGTCGACGTACGGCCACGAGGTCGGTGCGCGCTCCCGGCACGGCCTCGGCGGCGGGCTCCGCCTCCGGAGCCGCCTCCGCCGCCGGCGCGTGGCCCCCGCACGGCCCACAGCCGCCGCCCGCCTCGGCGTGCGAACCGCAGCCCGCACCGGCCTCGGCCTGCGAGCCGCAGCCTGCCGACGCCGAGGAGCCGCACCCGCCGGCCTCGCGCGCCGCCGCGAGCGCGTCCGCGCGGTGCTTGGGGAGCGTCGTGGTGCCCGTGCCCTCCACCTCGAAGCCCGCGTCCGCGATCATGTCGAGGTCCGCCTGACCGGCCTGTCCCTCGCTGGTCAGGTAGTCGCCGAGGAAGATCGAGTTCGCGATGTTCAGCGCGAGCGGCTGCATGGAGCGCAGGTGCACCTCGCGCCCGCCCGCGATCCGGACCTCCACATCCGGGCAGACGAACCGCACCATCGCCAGGATCCGCAGGCAGCGCTGCGGGGTGAGGTTCCACTCCTTCGCGAGCGGAGTGCCCTCGAACGGGATCAGGAAGTTCACCGGCACCGAGTCCGAGCCGAGGTCGCGCAGCGCGTAGACGACGTCGACCAGGTCCTCGTCGCTCTCACCCATGCCCGCGATCAGACCGGAGCAGGCCGACAGACCGGCGCCGTGCGCCTTCTGCACGGTGTCCACCCGGTCCTGGTACGTGTGGGTGGTCGTGATCTCTCCGTACGTCCCCTCGGACGTGTTCAGGTTGTGGTTGTACGCGTCGGCGCCGGCCTCGCGCAGCCGCTCCGCCTGGCCGTCCGAGAGCAGACCGAGGCACGCACAGACCTCGACGCCCTCGTTCTGCTCCTTGATGGCCTCGATGGTCTTGCCGACCCGTTCCACGTCCCGGTCCGTCGGCCCGCGGCCGCTCGCCACCAGACAGACCCGCTTCGCACCGCCCGCGACACCGGCGGCGGCCGCCTGGGACGCCTCGTCCGGCTTCAGCCAGGTGTACTTCAGGATCCCGGCAGTCGAGCCGAGCCGCTGGGAACAGTACGAGCAGTCCTCCGGGCACAGCCCGGACTTCAGATTGACCAAGTAGTTCAGCTTCACCCGACGCCCGAACCACTGGCGGCGCACCTTGCCGGCCGCGGCCACCACATCGAGCAGTTCGTCGTCGGAGGTCGCCAGCACGGCGAGCGCTTCTTCACGGCTCGGCAGCTCGCGCCGCAGCCCCTTCTCCACCAGCGTGTTCAGCAGGTCCATAAGGGCTGATCCTCGCCTACCGCACACCTCGCGGCCAAGGAGGATCTGAACAAACGAGGCCGTTTGAGGTGTGTGCATGGCCACACCCTGACCTCGGCCCCGGGCGGCTAGGGTCTGTGCGCTGCCTACAAAAGGATCTGCCCCATGCACCGGGACGAGGACACGCGCAGGACGGCGTTCGACTGGACCGACGCCGAGGCACGCCGCCGCGAGCGGGCGGGGCTCGTCCGCACGCTCAGGCCCCGCGCCGCCGAATCGGACCTGCTCGATCTGGCGAGCAACGACTACCTCGGACTGACCCGCCGGCCGGAGATCACGGAGGCGGCGGCCGAGGCGGCACGCCGCTGGGGCGCGGGCTCCACCGGCTCGCGCCTCGTCACCGGCACCACCCGGCTGCACACCCGCCTGGAGCGCGAACTCGCCGAGTTCTGCGGCTTCGAGGCGGCCCTCGTCTTCTCCTCCGGCTACACCGCCAACCTCGCCGCGCTCACCGCGCTGAGCGGCCGCGACTCCCTGATCGTCTCGGACGCGGGCAACCACGCATCGATCGTCGACGGCTGCCGGCTCTCGCGAGCCGAGACGGCCGTGGTCCCGCACGCCGACCCCGAAGCGGTACGCAAGACCCTGCGCGCCCATGAGGGCCGCCGGGCCCTCGCCGTCACCGACTCCGTCTTCTCCGTGGACGGCGACAAGGCGCCACTGACCGAGATCGCCGACGCCTGTCGCGCCCACGGCGCCGCGCTCGTCGTGGACGACGCCCACGGCCTGGGCGTACTCGGCGACGGCGGCCGGGGCGCCCTGGCCGCAGCGGGTCTCGCCGGTGACGAGGACGTCGTCGCCACCCTGACCCTCTCCAAGTCGCTCGGCAGCCAGGGCGGCGCCGTCCTCGGCCCCGCCCGGGTCGTCGAGCACCTGGTCAACGCGGCCCGGACGTTCATCTTCGACACCGGTCTTGCCCCGGCCGCCGCGGGCGCCGCCCTCGCGAGCCTGCGGCTGATCCACGGAGAGTCCGGCCTCGCCGAGCGCGCGCGTACCGTCGCCACCACGCTGCACCGGATGCTCACCGAGGCCGGACTGACCGCCGTCCGCCCGGACGCGGCCGTCGTCTCGGTGCGCGCCCCCTCGCCCGAGGCCGCGCTGCGGTGGGCGGCCGACTGTCGCGAACTGGGTCTCGCCGTGGGCTGCTTCCGGCCTCCGTCGGTCCCGGACGGCATCTCCCGGCTGCGCCTGACGGCCCGCGCCGATCTGACGGATGCGCAGATCGACCGGGCGGTGGAGACGATCGTGCGTACCGCGCCTCCGGCTCCCTGAACCGCAGCAGCCCGGCTGCCCAAATACGGTCTCCCGTAGCAGAGTTCACCGCTTCGAGCGACAAATATGCACATATCTTGGTGGATCGCCATACAGGGCGGCACCATCGGTGGCACTCTGACGCGTAGCGCAATCCGGGCCGGGCCCGGTGGGAAAGGGACAGCGTCGCCATGGCAGACCACCAGGAAGCAACCGTCACTCTGCCGAGCGATCCCGCCTCGGTGTCCGCCGCCCGCAGATATGTCGCCGACATCCTGACCGGCTGGGGGCTCGCCGAGGTCGGCGACACCGCCGACACCGTCCGGTTGATCGTCTCGGAACTGGCCACCAACGCCGTCCAGCACACCTTCGGGCAGTCGCCCACCTTCACCGTCGACGTCCGACTGGAGCGCGAGGAACAGCTCCACATCGGCGTCACGGACAGCCACCCCCGCTGGCCGAAGCGGCTCCCGGCCGCCGTGCAGCAGGACAACGGCCGGGGGATGGTCATCATCCGTTTCCTGACCGCCGAGGCGGGCGGCCGGCTCTCCGTCACTCCGACCATCGAGGGCGGCAAGACGGTCTGGATCAACCTCCCCTGGACCGCCTCCGCGAACCGGGCGCTCGCTCCTCAGCCGGCCGGCTCCTAGGGAGTGTCCTGCCGGGCCGGGCTCGTGTGCCCTGACACGCACACCCCTAGCCCCGGGCGAACCCGCCCCGCAGCAGCGCCCGCAGGGACCGCGCCGCCGGCCCCGACTCCTCACCGCGATGCGCCACCGAGATCGTCCGGCGGAACGACGTCGGCTCCAGCGCCCGTACACCCAGCGGCGACGCCGCCATCGTGGCGACCATCTCCGGCACCACCGCCACTCCGAGCCCCGCGCTGACCAGCGCGCACACCAGGGCGTACCCCGGCGTCCGGCACACGACGGACGGGGTCGCGCCGGCCCGGGCGAGTGCGCCCTCCACGCCCCGCCTCGGTGGATGGTCCGGCGCGCTGCTGATCAACGGCTGCCCGGCGAGCTCAGCGATCGGCAGCCGCCCCGAACCCTCCGCCAGCGCATGGCCCGGCGCCGTGACCAGGACCAACTCCTCGACCAGCAGGGTCTCCAGCACGACCCCCGGCGGCAGCGGAGCGGCCTCCGCGGGCTCGTAGGTGTGGGTGAGCGCCAGATCGACCTCGCCCTGCGCCACCGCCGTCACCCCGGCCGGCGGCTCGTACTCGGCGACCGTCAGCTCCACGTCCGGATGGGCCCGGCGGAACGCGCTCAGGATCGGTGGCAGCAGATGGATCCCGACGGTGGTGAAGGTACCGACCCGGAGCTGCCCGCCGGAGAGCCCGCTGAGCTGCGCCAGTTCGTGGCGCGCCTGCTCCATCTCGTCCAGGACCCGGCGTGCGCGGGTGACGAGCAGTTCACCCGCGGGAGTCAGCCGCGCGCCCCGATGGTGCCGGACGAGCAGCGCGGCGCCCGCCTCCCGTTCCAGTTTGGCGAGCTGCTGCGAGAGCGCGGGCGGGGTGTAGCCGAGTCGCGCGGCGGCCCGGGTGATCGAGCCGTCCTCGGCGACCGCAACCAGCGCCGCGAGCCGCACAAGATCCTGCATAAAGGATTCCTTTGGCCAGACCCAGAAGATCGTGTCTACACACTAAAGGCTCGCGACGGGCACGCTGGGGTCATGGACGGACAGCTGATCGCCTTCATCGGGGTCGCGGCGGGCATGGTGGCCATGCCGGGCGCGGACTTCACCGTCGTCGTACGCAGCGCCCTCGCCTCCCGGCGGGCCGGGGTGGCCAGTGCCGTCGGGGTGGCGGGAGGCCTCCTGGTACACACCGCCCTCGCGGTGGCGGGGCTCGCGGCCGTGCTGATCGCCGTACCGGTGCTCTACCGCGTCCTGCAGATCGCCGGCGGTGTGTACGTCCTTCACCTCGGCGTGCAGGCGTTGCGCGGCGCGCTGCGGGCGACGGGGGAGGCGTCGGCCGACACCGCGGGCGAGGCGAAGGTCTCCCGCGCCCTCCGGCAGGGGTTCCTGGCCAATGTGCTGAACCCGAAGGCACCCGTGCTGTTCCTGAGTCTGCTGCCGCAGTTCGTGCCGGACGGTGTCGCGGTCGTGCCGCGCACACTGCTGCTCGCGTCGATCGTGGTGCTGCTCGCCCTGCTGTGGTTCCCCCTGGTGGCCGTCCTGGTGGACCGCCTGGGCCACTGGTTGCGTCGTCCGCGGACGGCCAGGACCGTACAGGGGGTGACGGGCGGCGCGCTCGCCGCCCTGGGCCTGACCCTGCTGTCGGCTCCCCTCGCGGGGAACTGAGGCCGGTGCGAGAGGGTGCGGCGGCGCCACCGCACCCCCGTGACGGCATTGTTCAGCCCGTCATGAGGTCAGCCGGTCACTCGGTCATCGGACCCGGCCGTAGTAGACCTTGGACGACCAGATCCGGTCGAGCTTCACCCAGGAGCCCGTCTTCGGCGAGTGCCAGATCTTGTTGTTCCCGGCGTAGATGCCCACGTGGTACACCCGTCCACCCGAGTGAAAGAAGACCAGGTCACCCTTCTGCCGACTGGAGGCGGAGATGTGCCGGGTCTTGTTGTACTGCTGCTGCGCGGTACGGGGCAGCGACTTGCCCGCCTTCTTGTACGAGTAGAGCGTGAGCCCCGAGCAGTCGAACCGAGTGGGGCCGGACGCGCCGTACCTGTAGGGCGATCCCTTCTTGGCCACCGCGACGCTCAGCGCCTTGCCGGCGTGCGCGGTCGCGGCCTGGGCCTCCGAAGTGACGCCCGGCGCCAGCATCGTGCCGCCGACGGTGGCGAGGGTGAGAGCCGAGACGGCTCCGGCCCGGGACAGCAGGGACGGGACATGAATCTGCGCGGTCATGCGCAACCCTTCGTCAGCCGCCTGTGAAGGATGACCTGTCGGGTTCGGACTGGCGAAGTTGCCCGGCCGCGGCTGCGGCTTCACCCCGAGGAACGGCCCCACTGCTCGGTCGTCCCGTACTGCTCGGGTCCTCCACTCCTGCCGATCCACTCCTGTCGACCAGACATCCGGGACAGCGGCAGGACTCGGCGTCCGCCCGGACCGCCCCGCCGCGGTGGCGGGGGCTTGTCGTCGTGAGGGATCTTGACCCACATTCATGGCGAAATCCGAGTTGAAACGACGCTATGTGAGGCTCCTCACGACTGATCCGTTCGGGTGGACAGGCATGTTTCGTGATCTTCTGAGGTTTGGCCGACGAGCCGCGTACCAGGGGAGAAACGCCCGATTCCGCCAGATGCGTACACCTGTTGCGCAACTCACCCCCCACATATGTCGATTCGTCGACTACGCCGAACGGGGGAGGATTTCTATGGTCGTGATAGCTCTAGTGGACCTCGACACGACACGCGGATGTGTCAACTCGCGCGGGCTCCGGGCACGGTGACGCGCTCGGCGCGGCGCTCTCCGTCCAACACCCGCAGCGCGCGCGCCAATGTCTCCGCGTGCACGTCGGTCTCACCGCGCACATGCATCACCGTCAGGGCGGCGCGCAGGGCGGTCGCCCGTCCCACCAGGGCCTGAGCCGCTCGCAACGCCCCATAAGTATGCAAGGTCCTGGATGGATTGATTCGCCCCAGGAGGTCGACGACTTCGAGATAGGCGTCGACGAACTCGCCCTCGGCGCGCGTCAGCGCGGGCAGCGGCGGCAGCTCGGGAACCATCCCCGGCTCACCTCGCCCCGGCGCCGCCGGACGCCCCACGGTTCCGAATCACATGATCCACCAGCCCGTACGCGGTGGCGGCCGACGCGTCGAGGATCGTGGTGCGGTCGATGTCGGCGTCGATCCGCTCGCGATCCTGTCCGGTGTGGGTGGCCAGCATCCCGGCCACCATCGCACGCAGCCGCATCAATTCCCGTGCCTGGATGTCGAGATCGCTGGGCTGGCCCTGCAACGGCTCGTCCATCGTGGGCTGCTGGAGCACCACCCGGGCGCCGGGCAGTGCGAGCCGCTTCCCGGGCGCACCGGCCGCGAGCAGCACGGCGGCGGTGGACGCGGCCTGGCCGAGGCAGGTGGTCTCCACGTCGCAGGTGACGACCTGCATCGTGTCGTAGATCGCGGACATCGCGGTGAGCGAACCGCCGGGTGAGTTGATGTAGAGCGAGATGTCCCGGTCCGGGTCGGCGTACTCCAGGTGAAGGAACTGGGCGATGACGTCGTTGGCCGAGGTCTCGTCGATCGGTGTGCCGAGGAAGATGATCCGCTCCTCGAGCAGCTTGGAGTACGGGTCGAGGGTCCGGCTGCCGAAGCTGGTGCGCTCGGTGAACTCGGGAAGGACGTAGCGGGCATCCATGGGTCGCCTCCTTGTTCCTTTCAAAATGTACAGGACGTACATTCCGTAAGATGAGGAGCATGGCCTATGAGATTCCGGTGACGCAAGCACGCGCTGAGCTCGCCGACCTGATCAACCGCGTGGTGTACGGCAACGAACGTGTCGTCGTGACCCGGCACGGCAAGCCGCTCGTGGCGCTGGTCTCAGCCGCTGACCTGGAGAAACTCGAAGCGGGGCAGGAAACCGCCGAGGAGCAGGTGGTCAGCTCCGTCTCCACCGTCCGTACCCTCACGTCCGCTCCGGGTGAACAGAGCCGCTTCGGCATCGCGGCCCGCCACCGCGCCCCGGGTACTCCTGACGCATGAGAAAGCCGCGTGCCCCCGTCCGCTACAGCGGGGGCACGCGGCCGTTCGAGAAGGCCGTGCGGGAACGTCGTACGAGGACGGGTCAGCCCGCCGGCGCCGGTTCCGGGACCGGGGTCGGTGCCTGCGCGATCGCCGTGCGCTCGCGCCGCCCGCCGAGCAGCAGCGCGGCCAGACCGGCCACCGCCCACACGCCGAGGACCAGCAGCGGACCGCCCGCCCCGCCGCCGTCGAAGAAGGCGACCGAGCGCAGTGCCGAGCCGCCCGCGCCAGGCGGCAGCCACTGGCCGAGCGCGCCGGCCGGGGCAGGCAGCAGCTCGGGTGCGCTCGCCACACCCGAGAACGGGTTGCCGACCAGGATCATCAGGAGCGCCCCGAGCCCGAGACCGGGCTTGCCGAACAGGGTGGCGAGCCCCGCGAGCGTCGCGCCGATGGCGAGGACGGTCAGCGCGAGGACGCCGGCCTCCGCCCACCAGTCACCGGTGAGCGCCCCGAGCCAGCTGTGGCCGAGTGCGGTGCCGACGATGCCGGCGAGCGCGGCCGCGCCCGTCAGGGCGAGGCCCGCCCGGGTGCGGCGCAGGCCGAGGACCGTCACCAGGACGCCGGAGGCCGCGCCGGCCAGGATCAGGGGGAACAGGCTCGACCCGAACGCGCTGCCGCGCGGATCGCCCGCCGGTGCCGGGACGACATCGGTCACCTTCATCGGGGTGCCGGCGGGGGCCTGGGCGGTGACGGCCTCGCGCAGCAGTCCGGCGACGACCGGGCTCGCGGCGGAGGCGGTCAGCAGTTCGGGGCCCTGAGGGGTGACGATCACCGCGCCGTATACGACCCGGTCCTCGATCGCGGCACGGGCGGCGCCCTCGGAGGCGTAGCGGTGGACCTCGAAGGCCCCGTCGTGCTCGGTGAGGCGCTGCTCCAGGGGGGCGGTGGCGGTGGCGGGCCCCGCGACGCCGATCGGCAGGTCGCGCGGGGCGATCCGGGCGGCGGGCCAGGCGAAGGCCGACAGGGCCAGGGCCACGACCACGGGGATCAGCACCATCACCGCGAAGGTCTTGCGGGTGGCGGTGGCAGCCATGACGTACTCGATTCAAAGAGAAGGATCGTTCGTTTTACGTGATGGGCCCACTGTCTCCCCGGGGCGGTCGCTTGTCAAGAATGAATGTTCGTTTTAGATTTTGGTCATGGCTCGTGTCTCCCAGGAACACCTCGATGCCCGCCGCCGTCAGATCCTCGACGGTGCCGCGCGCTGCTTCGCCCGCAACGGCTTCCACGCCACGTCGATGGCGGACGTACTGGCCGAGGTGGGCCTGTCGGCCGGCGCCGTCTACCGCTACTTCCGCGGCAAGGACGAGCTGATCGCGGCCATCGCGGCGGAGGCGTTCGCCGGGATCCGCGGCGCCTTCGAGGAGGCGTCCCGGGCGACCCCGCCGCCCACCCCCGACGTCCTGCTCGGTGCCGTCATGCGGATCTTCCTGGAGGAGCGCATCCCGGGCGGGGACCGGCAGGCCTTCGCGCGGCTGATCATCCAGGTCTGGTCCGAGACGCTGCGCGACGAGCACCTGTTCCAGACCCTCTCCGACGGTTACGACGGGATGCGCGAGGCGTGGGCAGGTCTCGTCGAGGCCTACCGGGCCAACGGGCTGATGCGCGCCGACGTCCCCGCCGACCATGTGGCCCGGACCATGATCGCCACCGCGCAGGGCTTCATCGCCCAGCAGGCGCTCTTCGGGGACGTGGAGGTCCGCATCCTCGAGGACGGGCTGCGGGCGCTGATGTCCATGGAGACGCAAAGCCGGAGTTAACGCGCCGGAAAAACTTCCGCCCTAACGTGCAATGTCTGGCCCAGCAGCCCGTCACCGCAGTTCAACAGCATGTTGAAGATCGGTAGCGTCCGCTGCTGTCCGGGAGAGACCGCCCGGTGGACGACTGTGAGGTGGAAGCGTGCAACTGACCCCGCACGAGCAGGAACGGCTGCTCATTCATGTGGCGGCGGACGTGGCCGAGAAGCGCAGAGCACGCGGAGTGAAGCTCAACCACCCCGAGGCCGTCGCCCTGATCACCACTCATATCCTGGAGGGCGCGCGGGACGGCCGTACGGTCGCGGAGCTCATGGCCTCCGGCCGCAAGGTCCTCACCCGGGACGACGTCATGCTCGGGATCCCCGAGATGATCCACGACGTCCAGGTCGAGGCGACCTTCCCCGACGGCACCAAGCTCGTCACCGTCCATGACCCGATCGTGTGACGGGGGAGTGCCGCCGATGATTCCCGGAGAAGTCCTTTTCGGTGAAGGTGCCGTCGCCCTCAACGAGGGCCGGTCCGTCACCCGCCTCACCGTCCTGAACGCCGCCGACCGGCCCGTCCAGGTCGGCTCCCACTACCACTTCGCCGAGGCCAATCCCGGTCTGGAGTTCGACCGCGCCGCCGCGCGCGGGCAGCGGCTGCACATCGCCGCCGGTACCGCCGTGCGTTTCGAGCCCGGCATTCCGGTCGAGATCGAACTCGTACCACTGCAGGGTCACCGCGTCGTCCCCGGCCTGCGTGGAGAGACCGCGGGGCCGCTCGACACCCTCGCGCGACCGCTCGACGCGCCCGCCGCCGAGACCGCGGGAACGCGGGAGAAGCCGGCCGTCGACGCCGAGGAGGCCGACCGTGCCTGAACTGCATCGCGCCGTGTACGCCGATCTGTTCGGCCCCACCACCGGCGACCGCATCCGGCTTGCCGACACCGACCTGCTCGTCGAGATCGAGGAGGACCGCTCCGGAGGACCCGGCCGCGCCGGCGACGAGGCCGTCTTCGGCGGGGGCAAGGTCATCCGCGAGTCCATGGGCCAGGCCCGTACGACCCGTGCCGAAGGCGCGCCCGACACCGTCGTGACCGGCGCCGTGATCATCGACCACTGGGGTGTCGTCAAGGCCGACATCGGCATCCGCGACGGCCGGATCACCGCCCTGGGCAAGGCCGGAAACCCCGACACCATGGACGGGGTCCACCCCGATCTGGTCATCGGTCCCGAGACCGAAGTGATCGTCGGCAACGGGAAGATCGTGACCGCGGGCGCCATCGACGCCCATGTCCACTTCATCTCGCCCACGGTCGTCGAGCAGGCGCTCGCCACAGGCATCACCACCCTCGTCGGGGGCGGCACCGGACCGGCCGAGGGCACCAAGGCCACGACCATCACCCCCGGCCCCTGGCATCTCGCCCGGATGTTCGAGGCGCTCGACACCTTTCCCGTCAACATCGGACTGCTCGGCAAGGGCAACACGATGTCCAGGGAAGCCATGCACTCCCAACTGCGGGGCGGTGCGCTCGGGTTCAAGATCCACGAGGACTGGGGGGCGACCCCGGCCGTCATCGACGCCTGCCTGAGCGTCTGCGACGAGACCGGAGCTCAACTCGCCATCCACACCGACACCTTGAACGAGGCGGGGTTCGTCGACGACACCCTCGCGGCGATCGCCGGCCGCACGGTCCATGCGTACCACACCGAAGGCGCCGGAGGCGGGCACGCCCCCGACATCATCACCGTCGTGTCCGAGCCGTACATACTGCCCAGCTCGACCAATCCGACCCGGCCGCACACCGTCAACACCATCGAGGAACACCTCGACATGCTGATGGTCTGCCATCACCTCAACCCGGCGGTCCCCGAGGACCTCGCCTTCGCCGAGTCCCGTATCCGCCCCTCGACGATCGCCGCCGAGGACGTCCTGCACGACCTCGGTGCCATCTCGATCATCTCCTCGGACTCGCAGGCCATGGGGCGCGTCGGCGAGGTGATCATGCGCACCTGGCAGACGGCGCATGTGATGAAGAAGCGCCGCGGCGCGCTTCCCGGCGACGGCCGCGCGGACAACCACCGGGCCCGTCGCTATGTCGCCAAGTACACGATCAACCCGGCCGTCGCCCAGGGGATGGACCACCTCATCGGTTCGGTCGAGCCCGGCAAACTCGCGGACCTCGTGCTCTGGGATCCGGCGTTCTTCGGTGTGAAGCCGCAGACCGTGCTCAAGGGCGGCCAGATCGCCTACGCGCAGATGGGTGACGCCAACGCCTCCATCCCCACCCCGCAGCCCGTCCTGCCCCGCCCCATGTTCGGTGCGCTCGGCAAGGCCGCGGCGGCCGGCTCGTTCAACTTCGTCGCCCAGGCGGCGATCGAGGACGACATCACCCAACGGGTGGGCGTGAACAAGGAGTTCACAGCGATCGGAAACACCCGACGCATCACCAAGGCGGACATGCGGGAGAACGACGCGCTGCCCCGGGTCGAGGTCGACGCCGACACCTTCACGGTCACGATCGACGGTGAGCCGGTCGAGCCCGCGCCCGCCGCCGAACTGCCCATGGCCCAGCGTTACTTCCTCTTCTGATGACGAGTCGCGCCGCCCTTCTCGTGCTCGCCGACGGGCGTTTCCCCGCCGGCGGGCACGCCCACTCCGGCGGGGCCGAGGCCGCGGTCAAGGCCGGCCGGATCACCGACGCGGCGAGCCTCGCCGCGTTCTGCCGGGGCCGGCTGCACACCAGCGGCCTGACCGCGGCGGCGCTCGCCGCCGCGGCCGCGCTCGGCCACGACCCGTACGCGCTCGACGCGGCCGCCGACGCCCGCACTCCCTCGCCCGCCCTGCGCGCCGCCGGCCGCAAGCTGGGCCGGCAGATGATGCGAGCCGCCCGCGCCGCCTGGCCCTGTCCCGAACTCGACGCGCTGGCCACCGCGTTCCCGCGCGGCGCCCACCAGCCCGTCGTCCTCGGCGTCGCCGCCCGCGCCGCCGGGCTCGGCCCCGAGGACGCCGCACACTGCGTCGCGTACGAGACCGTCAGCGGCCCCGCCACCGCCACGGTGCGGCTGCTGAGCCTGGACCCCTTCCAGGCCACCGCCGTCCTCGCCCGCCTCGCCCCCGCCATGGACCGGGTCGCCGAGGAAGCCGCCGCCGCGGCCCGGCAGGGCATCGACGCCCTGCCCGCCGCCTCCGCGCCCCTCCTCGACATCACCGCCGAGCAGCACGCTTCCTGGCCCGTCCGCCTCTTCGCATCCTGAGAACCACTGGAGCCCGCCCATGCACCTCGACCACTCCCACGACCACCTCGGCGCCGTCTCCGCCGACGCCCACCGGCCCGACGGCACCCGGCGCGCACTGCGGATCGGACTCGGCGGACCCGTCGGCTCCGGCAAGACCGCGACCGTCGCCGCGCTCTGTCGGGCCCTGCGCGACCAGCTCTCCATCGCCGTCGTCACGAACGACATCTACACCCGCGAGGACGCCGAGTTCCTGCTCCGCAACGCCGTCCTGCCCCCCGAGCGCATCCAGGCCGTCGAGACCGGCGCCTGCCCGCACACCGCGATCCGCGACGACATCTCCGCCAACCTCGAAGCCGTCGAGGAGCTCGAGGACACCGTGGGCCCACTCGATCTGATCCTGGTCGAGTCCGGCGGCGACAACCTCACCGCCACCTTCTCCAAGGGTCTCGTCGACGCCCAGATCTTCGTCATCGACGTCGCGGGCGGCGACGACATCCCCCGCAAGGGCGGCCCCGGCGTCACCACCGCCGACCTGCTGGTCGTCAACAAGACCGACCTCGCCCCCTACGTCGGCTCCGACCTGGAGCGCATGGCTCGTGACGCCAAGCAGCAGCGCGGCGATCTGCCCGTCGCCTTCACCTCGCTCACCGGCGAGCACGGAGTCGCCCCCGTGGCCGACTGGGTCCGCGCCCGGCTCGCCGCCTGGACCGCCGTCACCGCCGCATGAGCCTGCGCGCCACCGCCCGGATCGTCGCCGACGCCGACGGCGGACTGCCGCTCCTGGAGAGCGACGGCCCCCTCGCCCTCCGCCGCACCCGCACCACCGGCCCGTACACCCGCGTCACCGTCGTCGGCGCGATGAGCGCGCCGCTCGGCGGCGACCGGCTCGCGATCGAGACCGAGGTGCGGGACGGGGCGCGGCTCCTGGTCGACTCGGCCGCCGCGACCGTGGCCCTCCCCGGCCGCGCCGCCGACCCCGCCGCGTACGACATCAGGATCACGGTCGGCGACGGCGCCGTGCTGCGCTGGCTGCCCGAACAGCTCGTCTCCGCGTACGGCTCCGACCTGCGGATGCGGACCACCGTCGAACTCGCCGCCACCGCACGGCTCGTGCTCCGCGAGGAGCAGATCCTCGGCCGCCACGGCGAGGAGACCGGCACGCTCCTCACCCGGCTCACCGTCCGCCGCGACGGACGGCCCCTGCTCGACCAGGAGTTGGCGTACGGACCCGGTGCCCGCGGCGGATGGGACGGCGGCGCGGTCCTCGCCGGAAACCGAGCGACCGGACAACTCCTCGTCGTCGACCCCGAGTTCGAGGACAAGCCGGTCGAGCCCCGGCCGCTCGGCGGAAACGCCGTCCTCGCACCGCTCGCCGGACCCGCCGCCCTCGTCACCGTCGTCGCCGGCGACGCCCTCGAACTGCGCCGCACCCTCGACGAGGCGCTGGGCATCCTCGCGCCGTCCTGACTTCACCGCTCAGCGGTACACCGCTCTCCGGTTATTGGTTCGGCAAAGAAACAGGTGTACGCCCTTTTGCGGTGCGCCGGTGGAACGAAAGGATCCACCGGACAGACCGACACCACGGCGCCGCCACGGGGGCAGCGCCGACAGAGGGGGAGGCAACACGTGAGACGCACAGCAGTGCTCGGCTCGGCTGGCACTCTGATAGCGGGCACGCTCATGGCGGGCGCACTGGCAGCACCGACCGCCGCTGCCGACAGCCGCCACCGGCCGGACAGCGAGGCGCGCGGCGTCGCCCTGGCCGCCGAACGGGCGGCCAGGCAGGGCATCGACTGGCAGGACTGCCCGGCCGACTGGGGCCTGGAGAAGCCCATCACCTGCGGCTGGGTCACCGTCCCGGTCGACTACAGCAGGCCGAACGGCAAGCAGATCAAGATCGCCGTCGACCGCATCGGCGCCACCGGCACGCCCGCCGAGCGCCAGGGCGCGCTGCTCTACAACCCGGGCGGCCCCGGCGGTTCCGGCCTGCGCTTCCCGCGCCGGGTCACCACCAAGGCCCCGCTCTGGGTGAACACCGCCAAGGCGTACGACTTCGTGGGCTTCGACCCGCGCGGCGTCGGCCACTCGGCGCCCATCTCCTGCGTCGATCCGGCCGAGTTCGTCAAGGGACCCAAGCTCGACCCGGTCCCCGACAGCGAGGCCGACAAGCGCGCGCAGCGCAAGCTCGCCGCCGAGTACGCCGAGGGGTGCGCGGAGAAGAGCGGCGACATCCTGCCGTACATCAACACCCTCAACACCGCCCGCGACCTCGACGTCATCCGGGCCGCGCTCGGCGAGAGGAAGCTCAACTTCGTCGGCGTCTCCTACGGCACCTACCTCGGCGCCGTCTACGGCACGCTCTTCCCGACGCACGTCCGCCGCATGGTGCTCGACAGCGTCGTCAACCCGTCGACGCGGAAGATCTGGTACGAGGTCAACCTCGACCAGGACATCGCCTTCGAGGGCCGGCTGAAGGACTGGATGACGTGGGTCGCCCAGCACGACGCCACCTTCCACCTCGGCGACACCTACACCGAGGTCCGGCAGCAGTGGGAGACCCTGCGCGCCGATGCCAAGAAGAAGCCCCTCGGCGGCAAGGTCGGCCCGGCCGAGCTCATCGGCTTCTTCCAGAACGCGCCGTACTACGACTCCATGTGGGTGCCGGTCGCCGAGGCCTGGAGCGCCTACGCCGCCGGTGACCCGCAGCCGCTGATCGACTCGGCGGCCGCCGACCCCACCGACACGGCCGGCAACGCCGCCTCCGAGAACGGCAACGCGGTCTACACGGCCGTCGAGTGCGCCGACGCCCCCTGGCCGACCAGCTGGAAGAAGTGGGACCGCGACAACAGCCGGCTCCACGAGCGGTACCCGTTCATGACCTGGGCCAACGCCTGGATGAACCTGCCCTGCGCCACCTGGTCCACCCCGCGCCAGCGCCCGACCGAGGTGCGGACCGGCAAGGGCCTGCCGCCGGTGCTCATCACCCAGGCCGAGCGCGACGCGGCCACGCCGTACGCCGGAGCGCTCGAGCTGCACAAGCGGTTCAAGGGCTCGCGCCTGATCACCGAGAAGGACGCCGGCTCGCACGGCATCACCAACCTCACCAACCCGTGCCTGAACACCCGGGTGGAGGCCTACCTGCTGTCGGGCAAGCTCGACAGCAAGGACGTGACCTGCGCACCGCACGCCACGCCCCAGCCGTAACCACCGAGTGACCCTTGGAGGGGCGGCCGTCGCGCGACGGCCGCCCCTCGTTCACGCGCGGGCGGCGAGCCAGGCGTCCTCTGCCGCGTAGTCGAAGAAGTCCACCTGGTACTTCACCAGTCCCGGGAACGCCTCCCGCCAGTCCCGCACCGCCAGCTGCGCCGAAAGCCACTCGACCGTCGCCGGCAGGGACTCCTCGTACGACACCACCGGCCGGTACCCCAGCTCCTTCTCCGCCGCTGCCATGCCGTAGACGACCGGATGGGCCCCGGTCCACGGCGTGAGCCCCACCGTGCCCTCCGGAGGCCGCCCCTCGAAGAGGACCGTCTCGCTCTCCACGCCCATCACCGCGTCGATCGCCCGGCCGATCTCCGCCACCGTCGGCGCCTGCGGATCCGCGCCGTTCAGCACCCGGCTGCCCGGGTTCGCCGCCGCCAGCCGGATCAACTCCCCGAGATTGTCCGCGTGGACGGGGTGGAACCGTGAGGCGCCGCCGTAGGAGAGGAGGCGCACCGGCCGCCCGTCGAGGGCCCGCTTGACGAACCACAGCTCTCGCGGCCCCGGGCAGTGCAGCCCATGGATCGCCCCTGCCCGCACCACCGTCGTCGGCAGCGCCTCACCCGCCGCGAGCAGCTCACGTTCCAGAGCCACCTTTCGCGTGCTGTACGAAGCGTCGCCCGGGGCGACCGTCCGCCAGGACTCCGGGATCGGCACCGGGTAGGCGGGGAAGCCGTCCGGCTCGTCCTGGGTGTCGAAGCTGCGGCCGCGCTCGTCCTCGTAGACCGCGCCGCTGGAGATCACCACGGCCGAGCCGATCCGGTCGGCGAGCCCGGTCAACTGCCGTCCATGCGCGCCGTCGTAGCCGACGATGTCCACCAGCACGTCACAGCCGTCGCCGAGCGCCGCGGCGAGCGCGCCCTCCTCGTTCCGGTCCACGGTCGCCGAACGGACCTCCGTCGGCCATGTTCCGTCCCGGCCGCCGCGCCGCGACGCCGCCGTCACCTCCCAGCCGTCCGCGACGAGCGCCCGCACGGCCGCCCGCCCCACCTGTCCTGTCGCACCCACCACATACGCGTGTCCCTTGGCCATGGGCGCGACGCTACGGCGGTCATGGCCGTCGCCCCAGGGTCTTTCGCCGTGCGCGGATCCGCCGTCAGCGTCCCCGGCGGGGGAACTTTCGCGGAGCCTTGGCGTTCGCCGCCTTCGCCTGCTCCTCCGCCGCCTTCACCTTGGCCGCGTAGTCGTCGACGTACTCCTGCCCGGACAGCGCCAGGATCTCGTACATGATCTCGTCCGTCACCGCGCGGACCGCGGCCTTCTCGCCCTCCATCCCGGCGTACCGCGAGAAGTCCAGGGGCTCCCCGAACCGGATGGTGACCCGCCTGACCTTGGGCACGACCTGGCCGGGCGGCTGGATCTCGAAGGTGCCCACCATCGCGCACGGGATCACGGGCACGCCGGCCGTGATCGCCATGACCGCGACCCCGACCTTGCCCTTGTAGAGCCTGCCGTCGTGCGAGCGGGTGCCTTCCGGATAGATCCCGAGCAACTCACCCTTGGACAGCACCCCGAGCCCCTCGCGGATCGCCGCCTTCCCGGCCTCCTTGCCGGAGCGGTCGACCGGGATCTGCCCGGCACTGCGGAAGAACGCGGCGGTCAGCCGGCCCTTGAGCCCTGGCCCGGTGAAGTACTCCTGCTTGGCGAGGAAGGTGATCCGCCGCTTGAGCACCACGGGCATCAGGAAATGGTCGGAGAACGACAGATGGTTCCCCGCGACGATCGCCGCGCCCTCCTCCGGGATGTGTTCGAGGCCCTCGATACGAGGCCGGAACAGCAGCCTCAGCAGCGGCCCGAGCAGAACGTACTTCATCAGCTGGTAGAACACCGGCAGCCCCCGTCTCCCTTGAGCATCGCCTATTTGTAACCACTCGCGCGACCGTGGTCCACACTGGAGACGGAGAGTGGACCTTATGGCTGCTGCACACCGACGCATACGGCCCGGCGCAGCCGTCACCGTGCTCCTGTGCGCGGTGACGACCGCCGGGTTGTACGGCTGCGCCGACTCCGGCACCCCCGAGCCCACGCCGACCCCCGCGCCGACCACTCCCGTCCCCACCCAGGAGACGCGGTCGCCCTTCACCGGACTGCCGGCCCGTCCCGCCCCCGTGCTCGCCGTCAAGATCGACAACGTGCCCCCGGCCCGCCCGCACACCGGGCTCGGCGCGGCCGACCTCGTCTACGTCGAGCAGGTGGAGGGCGGCCAGACCCGGCTGCTCGCCGTCTACTCCTCCGATCTGCCGGAACGGATCGGACCCGTCCGCAGCGCCCGCGAGTCCGACATCGAGCTGCTGCGCCAGTTCGGCAGGCCCGCGCTCGCCTACTCGGGCTCGCAGGCCGCCCTGAAGCCCCTCCTGCAAGCCGCCCCGCTGTACCCGCTGCCCCCGGAGGACGCCCCCGGCGCCTATCTGCGCGGCGGCGGCCGACCGGCGCCCCACAACCTGTACGTCCTGCCCGGGCGCGCGCTCGCCGCCGCGCCGAACGCCGAGGACGCCAAGGACATCGGCTTCCGCTTCGGTCCCGCCCCCGCGGGCGGGGAGCAGGTCAACGAGCGCACCGTGCGCTTCCCGGCCTCCCGCTACACCTTCACCTGGAACGCGGGGGAGAAGGGCTGGCGGGTGGCGATGGACGGCAGCCCCGCCCGTACCACCGACGAGGGCCAGGTGACGGCGACCACCGTCGTGGTGCAGCACGTGACCATACGGTCCTCGCGGTTCCGCGACGTCCTCGGGAGCGTCTCGCCCTACACCGAGACGGTCGGCAGCGGCACCGCCGTCGTCCTGCGCGACGGCAAGGCCCACGACGCCCGCTGGAGTCGCCCGGTGGCCGAGAAGGGCACGACCTTCACCACACCGGACGGGGCGCCCCTGAACTTCGCCCCGGGCCACATCTGGATCGTCCTTGCCCCGCGCTGACATCCCGCGCGGATGGCTCCCGCTCCGACGGGTACCCGCCCGACACGACCAGTGAGGAGGCCCGCCATGACCGCCGACATCTGGGGCTACGCCGAGACCTCGGGCCATGTGCCCGGCACCCGGCTCATCGGATACAGCGTCGAGGCCACCGACGGCTCGATCGGGAAGATCGACGAACACACGGAGGACGTCGGCCGGTCCTATCTCGTCGTGGACACCGGACCGTGGATCCTCGGCCGGCGCGTGCTGCTCCCCGCCGGCCTGGTCTCGAGCATCGACACGGAGAGCGAGACCGTCCGGCTCTCCTGCACGAAGGAGACCGTCAAGGGCTCACCGCCCTTCGAGAGCGGGCAGCACGAGGACGACGGCGACTTCATCAGGCTGATCGAGTACTACTACAGCAACCGGCACATGTGAGCTCAGGGCTGCGGGCCGGGCCTGCTCGGCCCGCGGCGACGGGCGCCCGCGGGGGCGGAGCTGTCCGCCGCCGCCATACCGATGGTGACCACACCGAGCACGATCCAGCCGAACCAGAGCCAGCCGCTGCTGCCGAGCGCCACCGTGTACGCCGTCGTCAGCACCAGGGCCGCGACGGTGATCACGCTCATCGCCTTCGTGGGACCGGACATCTGTCCGCCTCCTCCCGACAGGGCCGTCCCCCTCATCGTGACCCCTGAGGCGGGCGAAGCGCTACTCCCGCGTCACACCCACGTCGGACCCGAGCCTCAGTCCCGTGTCCCGACCTGCTGCCCACGGGTCCGGAGCGAGGCGAGATACGCGTTGTACGCCTCCAGCTCCTTGTCCCCGTCACGGTCGGCGGCCCGGTCCTTGCGGACGGCCTGCCGCTGCTCGGAGTGGTACCACTGGTACACCAGCGCGATCAGCACCAGCACAGACGGGATCTCGCTGAACGCCCAGGCGATACCGCCCGCCGCGTTCTGGTCGGTGAGCGCGTCGATCCCCAGCGAGGCCGGTGGATTCTTGTACGCCTCGATCATCGGCTCGCTCGCCATCATCAGCGCGATGCCGAAGAAGGCGTGGAACGGCATCCCCGCGAAGAGCTCCAGCATCCGCATCACATAGCCGGGGCGATGCGGTCCCGGGTCGACCCCGATGATCGGCCAGAAGAAGACCAGGCCGACGGCGAGGAAGTGCACCATCATCGCGATGTGTCCGACCTTCGACCCCATGAGGGTGTCGAAGAGCGGGGTGAAGTAGAAGCCGTACAGGCTCGCGATGAAGAGCGGGATCGTGAACGCGGGATGCGTGATGATCCGCATGTAGCGGCTGTGCAGCAGCATCAGGAGCAGCTCACGCGGGCCCTTGTCGCCCCGGGCCGCGACCGGCAGCGCCCGCAGCGCCAGCGTCACCGGCGCGCCGAGCAGGATCAGGATCGGCGAGAGCATCGAGATGACCATGTGCTGCACCATGTGCACGCTGAACATGACCATGCCGTAGTCGTTCAGCTTGGTGCACATCATCAGTGCGACGGTCAGCACGCCCAGCGTGAAGAGGATCGTCCGGCTGACGGGCCAGGTGTCACCGCGCCTGCGCAGCCGAGCCACGCCCCATCCGTACAGCGCGAGTCCCACGACGCTGCCGATGAGGAAGAACAGGTCCGGCGAGAACTCGAGCCCCCGTCCCAGCGTGAACGGCGGCAGATCCATGGTCATGCCGTGCCCGCTGTGATCCATGTGTGTACTCCTGGAGCCCGATTCGCGCTTGTTGTCCGCACCAGACTAGAACCGCCCCCGTTCGCGGATGCGACCGGGGGCGGTTCGTGGTGTCGGTACGGGGGTCAGAGCACGCACTCGGCCTCTGCGTAGCGCTCCGCCGGGACCGTCTTGAGGGTCTCCACGGCCTGGGCCAGCGGGACCATCGTGATCTCCGTGCCGCGCAGTGCGGTCAGCATCCCGAACTCGCCGCGGTGCGCGGCCTCCACCGCGTGCCAGCCGAAGCGGGTGGCGAGGACTCGGTCGTATGCCGTCGGCGTGCCGCCGCGCTGGACGTGACCGAGTATCACCGGGCGGGCTTCCTTGCCGAGCCGCTGCTCCAGCTCGACCGAGAGCTGGTTGGCGATGCCCGTGAAGCGCTCGTGCCCGTACTGGTCCTTGGCGCCGACCTCGAAGTTCATCGAGCCCTCGCGCGGCTTGGCGCCTTCGGCCACGACCACGATCGCGAAGCGCTTGCCGGCCTCGAAGCGCTCGCCGACGCGGGCGGTCAGCTCGTCGATGTCGAAGGGGCGCTCGGGCACGACGATCGCGTGGGCGCCCGCGGCCATGCCGGAGTGCAGGGCGATCCAGCCGGTGTGCCGGCCCATGACCTCGACGATCAGGACGCGCTGGTGGGACTCGGCGGTGGTCTTCAGCCGGTCCAGGGCCTCGGTCGCTACGCCGACGGCGGTGTCGAAGCCGAAGGTGACGTCCGTCGAGGCGATGTCGTTGTCGATGGTCTTCGGCACGCCGACGATCGGCAGTCCCGCCTGGGAGAGCAGGTTGGCGGCCTTCAGGGTGCCCTCGCCGCCGATCGGGATGATCGCGTCGAGGCCGAGCTCGGCGACATGGCCCTTGGCGCGCTCGACGCCGTCGACGAGGTGGGCCGGCTGGACCCGGGAGGAGCCGAGGATGGTGCCGCCACGGGCCAGGATGCCGCCCACCGCGTCGAGGTCGAGCTTGCGGTAGTCGGCCTCCAGGAGGCCCTTCCAACCGTCGTGGAAGCCGATGACCTCGTCACCGTGGTCGACGACGGCGCGGTGCACGACGGAACGGATGACGGCGTTCAGACCGGGGCAGTCGCCGCCGGAGGTGAGCACACCAATGCGCATAGCCCAAATACCTTTGCAACGTGGGCCGACTTCCGGACCACGTCGTCCGGTTGGATCCCCGCCACCCTATCGGTGCCGAGTGGCGGGGCCGAACCCGATGTCCGCAGTTTGGACACCGTATTTACTTACGAATCCAATGGGCGTAAGGGCGCTCAGACGTGCAGTCCGCCGGACGGTCAGGCGGGCTGGGTCGCCGCCGCGATGCGCTCGGCGCGCAGCGCCTCGTACCACCGGTCGTCGGTCGGCGGCAGCGCGTTCACGTCGAGGGCCAGCTTCAGGAGCAGGTCCGCGATCTGCGGGTTGCGGGCCATGACCGGGCCGTGCATGTACGTACCGAAGACGGTGTCGTTGTACGCGCCCTCGGTGCCGTCGCCCGTGCCGTTGCCCTTGCCCAGGATCGTGCGGGCGAACGGGCGGGCCGTCGGGCCGAGATGGGTGATGCCCTGGTGGTTCTCGAACCCGGTGAGCTGGGGGAGACCGAGCCGCGGGTCGATGTCCGCGAGGACGTCGCCGACGCACCGCTCGCCCTCGCCCCGGGTGGAGATCACGTCGATCAGCCCGAGGCCGGGCTCGCGCTCGCCGAGGTCGTTGATGAACTCGTGGCCCAGGATCTGGTACCCGGCGCAGACCGAGAAGATGATCGCGCCGTTGGACGCCGCGCGCTCCAGGCCGCCGTCGCGGCGCAGCCGCTCGGCCGCGAGCCGCTGCGGCCGGTCCTCGCCGCCACCGATCAGGTAGATGTCGCCGGAGGTCGGGATCGGCTGGTCGCTGCGGACGTCGACGCGCTGGACGTCCAGTCCGCGCTGGCGGGCGCGGCGCTCGACGACGAGGGCGTTGCCCTGGTCGCCGTACGTGCTGAGCAGGTCCGGGTAGACCCAGACCAGGCGCAGGCTGCTGTCACTCATGCTGCATGTCCTCTACGGGTCAGTTGCCGACGCGGCGGCGGACGTCCTGGAAGGCGGTGTAGTTGGCGATCAGCTCGATCTGTCCCGGCGGGGCGAGCCGAACCGCCTCGTCGAGCGTCTCGCAGACGCGGAACTCCACACCCGCGACCTCCAGGCGGACCGCCAGGTCCAGCTTGCGGTCGCCGATGACCATGATCGGGTGGCCGGCGAGCCGCCCGTAGTCGACGTCCCAGAGCCAGGAGGTGTCCGTGCCGTCGGCGCCGCGCGCGTTGACGGAGAGGATGACCGGGGTCGGCGGCTGGTCGATGAGGGAAAACGTTTCGAGCCACCCCGCCGGGTTCTTCGCGAGCAGCAGCCGCAGGTCACGGTTCTGGAAGGAGACCACGTCGTAGCGGCCGGCCACGGCCTGCACCTGGTACATGCGCTCCAGGGCGACCTGCGGCGGGACGCCGAAGACGGCGGCGACGGCGGCGGAGGTCGCGGCGTTGGCCTTGTTGGCGCGGCCGGGCAGCTGGAGGTGGATCGGCCAGGCCGAACCGTGCGGGTCCAGGACGTGGTCGCCGTTGAGCGCCCAACTCGGCGCCGGGCGGCGGAAACCGCACTCGCCGCAGAACCAGTCGTCACCCGGACGCTGCATCACACCGCCGCAGGCGGGGCACGACCAGGCGTCGTCCTTCCACTCCTGACCGGCGGCGACCCACACCACATTGGGGGAGGAGGAGGCGGCCCACACGATCAGCGGGTCGTCGGCGTTGGCGATGACCACGGCCTTCGTGCCGCTCAGGCCCTCGCGCCACTTCTCCGCGAGCATCCGGGTCTCGGCGGCGCGGTCGAGCTGGTCGCGCGAGAGGTTGAGCAGTGCGATCGCCTTGGGCGTGGTGTCCCGGGCGACTCCGGCGAGGTACTTCTCGTCGACCTCGATGACGCCGTACTTGGCGTCCGAGCCGCCGGCCAGCGCCGACGTGATGCCCGCGGGCATGTTGGCGCCCAGCGCGTTGGAGACGACGGGGCCGCTGGCCCGCAGCGCCTCGGCGATCAGCCGGGTCGTGGTGGTCTTGCCGTTCGTCGCGGACACCAGGACGACGTCCAGATGCTGCGCGAGCCGACCCAGCAGGTCCGGGTCGAGCCTCAGCGCCACCTTGCCGCCGATGACCGATCCGCTGCCGCGTCCCGCTGCGCGCGACACCGCGGCCGCGGCCTTGCCCGCCGTCACGGCCAGCTTGGCACGCGGCGACAGCGGCTCTGGATTACCGGGGTGTCCTGACATCTTTCTTGTTCCTCCTTGCGTCGGTCCGGGCTCAGCCTATCGAGATCAGCCAGGCGACCCGAACTGCGGCACCCCTGGAACCCTCGCCGAAACGACGAGGTCAACGCGGACCGTACCCTTACGTCCATGCGAAACCGGCCGATCCCCGGCAGTTCCGGCCGCGTCCGAGGCATGACCTTGCTCGGCGACCCGGTGCTGCACACCCCCTGTGAACCCGTCAGCGACTTCGGCCCGGAGCTCGCCCGGCTGATCGAGGACATGTTCGCCACGATGTACGCGGCGAACGGCGTCGGCCTCGCGGCGAACCAGGTGGGTGTGGGGCTGCGCGTCTTCGTGTACGACTGCCCGGACGACGAGGACGTGCGCCATCTCGGGCACCTGGTGAACCCACGCCTGGTGGAGGCGGACGGGGACGTGTTCCGGGGCCCCGAAGGCTGTCTGTCCCTGCCGGGTCTGGAGGCCCCGACCCCCCGATTCGACCGCGCGGTCGTCGAGGGCGTCCTGATGGACGGCACTCCGGCCCGCGTCGAGGGCACGGGCTTCTTCGCCCGCTGCCTCCAGCATGAGACGGATCACCTGGAGGGCGGCGTCTACGCGGACCATGTGACGGGGTGGCGCAGGTCACGGCTGCTGCGCGCGATCCGCAAGGAGCCGTGGGGTACGGGAGCGGACGCGCTGCGCCACTGACCGCCTTCGCCGTTCGAGCCCGGGGCCCGGGCCGGGGCCGGGTCGGGTCGGAATCCCGGCGCCGTGCGGCTCGGGTCGGAATCCCGGCGCCGTGCGGCTCGGGTCGGAACCCCGGCGATTTGGGGCGTGGTCCAGAACCCCGGCGCCTTGCGGGCTCGGTTCCGAGTTCGGGTGCCTTGCGGGCTCTGGTCGGAATCCCTGCGCCATGCGGCCCGGGGCGGAGTCCCTGCGCCATGCGGCCCGGGGCGGCACCCCGTGGCCTGCCCGGCGTGGAATCGGAACGCGGGCGCCTTGCCGGTCCGGGTCAGAACCCCGGCGCCCCGACGCGGTCGGCGGCTTCCGCCAGGCGGCCCCACAGCAGGTCCGCGAGGGCTCGGACCAGCTCGCTTCGCGAGCACGGGCGCTCGCCGAGCCACCAGTCGCCCGCCGCGTGCATCATGCCCACGATGCCGTGACCCCAGATCCGTGCCTGCGCTTCGCCGGCCGGGCCGAGGTCGATGCGCTCGGAGATGACCTGGCCGAGCTCCTCGCCCATCTGCCGCAGCACCGGCGCCGAGTGGCGGCCCACGTCGAAGCCCTGTTCGGTCTGGTGCGTCTCCTCCGCGGGGTGCATCAGGAAACGGTAGACCTGCGGCATCGCCTCGATCGAGGCGAGATACGTGTCGAGCGTGGCCTCGACCCGCCGGCGCCGGTCGGCCGGTGCGTCGAGCGCCGCCCGCAGCGCGGAGAGCAGCGCGTCGGTGTGCCGGGTCGCGAGGGCCCGGTACAGCCCACCCTTGTCGCCGAAGTGCCGGTAGAGGATCGGCTTGGTGATGCCCGCCTCCGCCGCGATCGCGTTCATCGAGGCCTTGGGGCCGTCCCGGAGCACGACCCGGTCCGCCGCCTCCAACAGTTCGCGGCGCCGCTGATCGGCCGGCGACTGCTGGTCGGTGGTCCGGTGTGTGATCTCCATAGCGTGTCTCCCCGCCCGTGCGTATTCCGTGAGGCTGTCGCAACGTAACACCCGACCGGCACCCGGTGCCGCCCGGTCCACCGCAGGTTGACAGCGCCTACCGGCGAGTAACAGACTACTGTTACCGCAAGTAACGCAGTGCTGGGAGGGAACATGGCCGAGTTCACGCTCGAACTCAACGACGACCAGAAGCAGGTCCGTGACTGGTTGCACGGCTTCGCCGAGGACGTGATGCGCCCCGCCGCCTCCGAGTGGGACGAGCGTGAGGAGACTCCCTGGCCGATCATCCAGGAAGCCGCCAAAATCGGCATCTACTCTCTCGACTTCTATGCCCAGCAGTTCTTCGACCCGACGGGCCTCGGCATCCCGATGGCGATGGAGGAGCTCTTCTGGGGCGACGCGGGCATCGCCCTCTCCATCGTCGGTACCGGCCTCGCCGCCGTCGGCGTCCTCGCCAACGGCACCGAGGAACAGATCGGCACCTGGATCCCGCAGATGTACGGCGACGTCGACGACGTGAAGGTCGCCGCCTTCTGCTCCTCCGAGCCCGACGCCGGCTCCGACGTCGCCTCGATGCGCACCCGCGCCGTCTACGACGAGGCGAAGGACGAGTGGGTCCTCAACGGCACCAAGACCTGGGCGACCAACGGCGGCATCGCCAACGTCCATGTCGTCGTCGCGGTCGTCGACCCCGAGATCGGCTCCAAGGGGCACGCGTCCTTCATCGTGCCGCCGAACACCCCCGGCCTCTCCCAGGGGCAGAAGTTCCAGAAGCACGGCATCCGCGCCTCGCACACCGCCGAGGTCGTCCTCGAGAACGTCCGCATCCCCGGCCACTGCCTCCTCGGCGGCAAGGAGAAGCTCGACGAGCGCCTCGCCCGGGCCCGCGAGAAGGCGAAGGCGGGCGGCGGCGAGCGTGTGAAGAACGCCGCCATGGCCACCTTCGAGGCCTCGCGCCCCGCCGTCGGCGCCATGGCGGTCGGCACCGCCCGCGCCGCCTACGAGGTCGCCCTCGACTACGCCAAGACCCGTGAGCAGTTCGGCCGCCCGATCATCGACAACCAGGGCATCGCCTTCCAGCTCGCCGACATGCGCACCCAGATCGACGCCGCCCGGCTGCTCGTCTGGCGCGCATCCTGGATGGCGACCACGGGCAAGCCGTTCACCTCGGCCGAGGGCTCGATGTCCAAGCTGTACGCCAGCGAGGTCGCCAAGAAGGTCACCGGCCAGGCGATCCAGATCCTCGGCGGCAACGGCTTCACCCGGGAGTACCCGGTGGAGCGGATGCACCGTGACGCGGCGATCTACACCATCTTCGAGGGTACGAGCGAGGTCCAGCGCCTGGTCATCGCCCGCACGCTCTCCGGGATGCCGATCCGCTAGGCAGCGGCCCGCACGTGCCGGCCCGTGCCCCCTGGTGGGGGCGCGGGCCGACGTGTCGATTCCGGGTGTGGTCGGTCGGGTCAGGACCGGGTCATGTCGCGAGGAGGTTGCGCTTCTGGGCCTCGAACTCCTCCTCGGTCAGCACACCCTGGGCCTTCAGGTCCCCCAGCTGCTTGAGCTGCTCGATCTTGGTGCTCATGTCGTCGCCGGGGGGCGCCGGAGCCGGCGCGGGTGGCTGCTGCTGATACTGCTGCTGCTGTCCGTAGTCCTGCTGGGCCCATCGGCCCGCCTGCCGCCGTGACACTCGGTTGGACACCGCGGTGGCGGTGCCGGCGACGACGGCGGTGCGGGCGACGCCGCGAAGAAGTCCGGGCATGGTCAGTCATCTCCCAGGGGGTGCTCGGGGGCCGGATGTGATCGGGAGGTCAGGCCGCCGCCCCTCCGCCGGACTCGGTCGCATCCAGCGAGGCCAGCAGCGCCTGGACGGGAATCCGTCCGTTCGCCACGATCTGCGCGCCGCTGCGCCGCATGGCTCGTGCGAAGGGGGCGGCCCACAGGTTCTCGTACACGATGACCCCGGCGGAGTTGCCCGGCTCCAGCGCGGAACCGGCATCGTCGACGTCGCTCTGGTCCAGCAGGCCCGACGAGGCGCCCTCGAACACGGTGAGGTCGACCTCGTCCCCGAAGTCCCTCAGCTCCACCGCGGCGACCGAACCGTCCTCGTCCTTGCGGATGAACTGCAGGTCGAGGATGCGAATGATGCCCCGCTCCACCAGGTCGACGAGGAGAGGGAAACCCTCGCCCGTCATCCGGTTGCCGGGAAACTCCAGGATCAGGTAGTCGACGGGTCCCATGTCCTCGAGTTCCGACAGGTCGTCGCTCATGGCCACTCCTCAAGCGCTCGGGATTCCCGCCTCGACCGGGCCCGGTTGCGGGCGGCCCCCGCCTCGGCGACAGGCGGCCTCCCAGCCATTCCAGCACCGCCCGGGGGCCTCCGCATGTCGTGGGGCGGCGCCGTCACACCACGCAGAACTCGTTGCCCTCCGGGTCCTGGAGCACCACCGCGTAATAGTCCATCCCGTTCGGCTCGTCCATCGTGCGGAGGATCGACGCGCCCAGCGCCGTCAGCCGCGCGACCTCCCCGTCCACGCGGTCGCGCCGCAGCGCGAGCGGCACCTCCCGGCCCCCGCCGACCTTCAGATCCAGATGCAGCCGGTTCTTGACCGTCTTCGGCTCCGGGACCTGCTGGAACCAGACCCGCGGCCCGGCCCCCTTCGGGTCCACGATGGACTCGGGAAGCTCTCCGGCCCCCTCGGTCAGCTCCTCCTCCGGCACCCCGATCGACGCCCAGTACGCCCGCCAGGTCTCATGGCCCTCCGGCGGCGGCTGCGGTACGTAACGCAGGGCCTCCGCCCAGAAACGGACGAGCCTCTGGGGGTCGGCGCAGTCGATGGTGAGCTGCAGGGTCATCTCCACGGGTTCCATGGAACGAGCCTCCCAGGCGGCACTGACAATCGGGCCAACAGGCCGGAACCGGCCGGGTGTTCGACCGTACGGCTACCGGTGGGTCGGGTGGTGGGGGAGAATCGGCATGCCGGTGACGATCAAGGGGGCAACGCACACATGGCAACCACCAACGAGATTCCGGGCCCGGCGGGGCTACCGCTGCTCGGCTCGATGTTCGACCTCAAGAACGACTCGCTCGGCACCTTCCTGAACGCCCAGCGCGCACACGGGGACGTCGTCCGGATCACCGCGGGCCCGCCCGGTGTCCGCGCCGTCGTCTACGGAGTCTTCTCCGCCGAGGGGGCCCAGCAGGTCCTGGCCACCGAATCCGCCAACTTCCGCAAGGACAACGCCTTCTACCAGGAGGTCCGCGAGTCCTTCGGCAACGGCCTGCTGACCAGCCAGGACGAGGACTACCTGCGCCAGCGCCGGCTCGTCCAGCCGCTCTTCACCCGCCGCCGCGTCGACAGCTACGCCGAGGCCGTCGCCGCCGAGGTCGGCCGTGTCACCGAGGCCTGGCGGACCGCCGAGGACTCCACCGTCGACGTCCTCGACGAGATGGCCGGCTTCGCCCTGCGCGCCGTCGCCCGCATCCTCTTCGGTACGGACGTCGAGGAGGCCGTCGACATCGTGGAGCGTGCGTTCCCGGTGATGGGCGACTACGTGCTGCGCCGCGGCTTCTCACCGCTGAACATCCCGCGTGACTGGCCCACCCCCGGCAATCGTCGTGCCCGCGCGGCCCATGAGGAGCTGTACGCCGTCTGCGACCGGATCATCGCCGAGCGCCGGGCGGCCGGTGAGGCCGAGGACGGAGGCCAGGACCTGCTGTCCCTCCTCGCCGAGGCCGAGAGCGCCGAGGACGGCACCTTCGACGCCTCCGAACTGCGCGAGCAGGTCCTCGTGTTCCTGCTCGCGGGACACGAGACGACCGCCACCTCCCTCGGCTTCGCCCTCCACCTGCTCGCCCTCCACCCGGAGCAGCAGAAGCGGGCCCACGAGGAGGTCGACCGCGTCCTGGCCGGCCGGGTGCCCGGCGCCGCCGACCTCGACGGGCTGCCCTACCTCACCCAGGTGCTCAAGGAGGCCATGCGGATCTTCCCGGCCGCAGCGGCCATCGGCCGGCGGGCGGTCGAGGCCACCGAGATCGGCGGCCACACCATCCCCGCCGGTGCCGATGTGATCGTCGCCCCCTGGGTCACCCACCGGCACCCCGCGTACTGGGAGGACCCGGAACGCTTCGACCCCGAGCGCTTCACGCCCGAGGCCGAGGCGAGCCGCCCGCGCTACGCATGGTTCCCCTTCGGAGGCGGTCCGCGCGCCTGCATCGGCCAGCACTTCTCGATGCTGGAGTCGGTGATCGCGCTGGCGATGCTCCTTCAGGCGTTCGAGATCGAGGCGATCGACACCGAGGTGCCGGTCAACGCCGGGATCACCCTCCAGGCGGCGGGCTCGGCCCGCTGCCGGGTCCGGCCCCGAACCGCCTAGGGCGAAGGCGCCGGCCCGACCATGAGGTCGGACCGGCGCCACGGGTCAGTGGCGCGTCGAAGGGCGCCACGGGTGGTTGACGTGTCGGACCGGCGCCACGGATCAGTGACGTGACGAGACGACGACCGTCGCGTACAGCTCGTCCGACGTGACCAACCGCGGCGTCAGGCCGTGCCCGGAGACCGCCTCGACGGCGTCGGCGGCCTGGCGCCCGCTCGTCTCGACCAGCAGATGCCCGCCCGGCGCCAGCCAGTCGGCGGCTTCGGCCGCCACCCTGCGCAGCACGTCGAGGCCGTCCGAGCCGCCGTCGAGCGCGACCAGCGGCTCGTGCTCGCGTGCCTCGGGCGGCAGCAGGCCCACCTCGTCGGTCGGAACGTACGGCACATTGGCGACGAGCACCTCGACCCGGCCGCGCAGCACCTGCGGCAGCGGGGCGAACAGGTCGCCCTCGAAGACCCGGCCGCCGCGCGGCTCGATGTTGCGACGTGCGCAGCGCACGGCGGCGGGCTCGATGTCCGAGGCGTACACCTCGGCGCCCTCCACGGCCGAGAGCAGCACGGCCCCCGCCGCCCCCGAGCCGCAGCACAGATCGACACACAGGGCCCCCGGCCCGGCCAGGCCCACGGCGTGCTCGACGAGAAACTCGGTCCGCCGCCGAGGTACGAACACCCCGGGGTCGACGGAGATGCGCAGTCCGGAGAAGGCCGCCCAGCCCACGACGTGCTCGATGGGCAGACCGGTGGCGCGACGCTCGACCATCGTGTCGAGTTCGACGGTGCTGTGCGCGGTGGAGAAGAGCAGCTCCGCCTCGTCCTCGGCGAAGACGCAGCCCGCGGCGCGGAGCCGGGAGACGGTGGTGGAACGAAGAGAGAAGGACGGGTCGATCGACATGGAAACCTTCCGGGAACCGAAGGGGCTCCCGTGGTCACCTCTGTCGGGCTGACCACACGGTCGTCGAGGGGGAGCACCCTGCCTGCATGGCGTTGATGGGTCCCACCTCCTCGGTCGTCCACTGAACTGGAGCCGCACACATTACATGATCGACACCGTGTGGATCATCCGACAGGCTCGCCGGCTCAGGCGGACAGCTGCGCCTCGATCGCCGCGAGGACCTCGGGGGCCTCGGGCTCGGTACGCGGACGGAAGCGGGTGATCTGCCCGTCCTTGCCGATCAGGAACTTCTCGAAGTTCCACTGGACGTCCCCGGACTCGCCCTCGGCGTCGGCGACCTGCGTCAGCTCCGCGTAGAGCGGGTGACGGGCCTCGCCGTTCACATCCGTCTTCTCCAGGAGCGGGAACGTCACGCCGTACGACGTGGAGCAGAAGGTCTGGATCTCCTCGGCGCTGCCGGGCTCCTGCCCCAGGAACTGGTTGCAGGGCACACCGAGGACGGTGAAGCCCTTCTCCCCGTACTCCTTCTGCAGCCGCTCCAGCCCCGCGTACTGCGGCGTCAGACCGCACTTGGAGGCCACATTGACGACCAGGACGGCCTGGTCGCGGTAGTCGGCCAGCGAGATCGGGTCACCGGACAGCGTGCGAAGGGGGATGTCGTACACACTCATGAAGAACTCCTCGTCGAGAATCAGGCTGCGATCACAACATGAGTGAAGAACCACTGGCAATCGCCATCGATTCCGCCCCCGGGGGTACGCGGCGGATCGTACGGTGCCGGCTGTGCGGGCGGCCCCTGACCGGCGCGGAATCCCGCCGTACCGGCCTCGGGCCCTCCTGTGACGCCAAGCTCCACCCGGCGGGCCCGGACATCCGTACCCGTCGCCACGAGGTCGACCAGGACACCCTTCCCGGCACGTAGCGCACGACGTCGTGCTCGGGGGCGCCCATGGCTACAGCTTCCGGAACAGTCCCTCCTGCACCACCGACACCAGGAGCCGGCCCTCGCGGTCGTAGATGCGGCCGCGGGCCAGGCCGCGGCCGCCCGTGGCGATGGGGGACTCCTGGTCGTACAGGAACCACTCGTCCGCGCGGAAGGGCCGGTGGAACCACATCGCGTGGTCCAGCGAGGCCATGTCGAAGCCCCGCGGGCCCCACAGCGGCTCCACCGGGATCCGCACCGCGTCGAGAAGCGTCATGTCCGAGGCGTACGTCAGCGCACAGGTGTGCACCAGCGGGTCGTCGCCGAGCGGACCCACCGCACGCATCCACACCGCGCTGCGCGGGTCGGCGCCCGTGACCTCGCCCTTCGTCCAGCGCAACCGGTCCACGTAGCGGATGTCGAAGGGCTGGCGGCGGGCCATCCGCTCCAGGGCCTCCGGCAGTACGCCCAGATGGTCGCGGATCTCGTCCGCGAGCTTCGGCAGGGTCTCCGGGTCGGTCATGTGCCGCGGCGGAAGCTGGTGCTCGATGCCGGCCTCCTCCGGCAGGTGGAAGGAGGCCGTCAGGTTGAAGATCGTCCGCCCCTGCTGGACCGCCGTGACCCGACGGGTCGTGAACGAACGCCCGTCCCGCACCCGCTCCACCTGGTACACGATCGGCACGCCCGGCCTGCCGGGCCGCAGGAAGTAGGAGTGCAGCGAGTGCACCGGCCGGTCGCCCTCCGTCGTGCGCCCGGCCGCGACCAGGGCCTGGCCGGCGACCTGCCCGCCGAAGACCCGCTGCAGCGACTCCTGCGGGCTCTGGCCACGGAAGATGTTGACCTCGATCCGTTCCAGATCGAGCAGGTCGACGAGGCTCTCGGCGGGGTTGGTCACCGTCTTCTCCTTAGAGCTGTCCCACGGACGTCACACGGACGATCGCACGGCCCTCTTCGTCGGAGGCCGCGAGATCCACCTCCGCGCTGATGCCCCAGTCATGGTCGCCGTTCGGGTCGGCGAAGGTCTGCCGGACGCGCCACAGGCCGTGCGCCGCGTCCTCCTCGATCGACAGCAGCTTCGGGCCGCGCGCGTCCGGACCCGTCCCCAGGTCCTCGTACTCGTCCCAGTACGCGTCCATCGCCTCGCCCCAGGCGTCCGCGTCCCAGCCGGACTCGGCGTCCATCTCGCCCAGCGCGTCCACGTTGTCCAGGGCCGCCAGCTCCACCCGGCGGAACATCGCGTTGCGCACCAGGACCCGGAAGGCGCGGGCGTTCGCCGTGACCGGCTTGACCTGATCGGCCTTCTCCTGCGCCTCCTCGGCCGTCTCGACCTCCGGGTTCGCCAGCTGCTCCCACTCGTCGAGCAGGGAGGAGTCCACCTGGCGCACCATCTCGCCCAGCCAGGCGATCAGGTCCTCCAGATCCTCGGTCTTCAGGTCGTCCGGGATCGTGTGGTCCAGCGCCTTGTACGCGCTCGCGAGATAGCGCAGCACGATGCCCTCGGTCCGCGCCAGCTCGTACCAGGACGTGAACTCCGTGAAGGTCAGTGCCCGTTCGTACATGTCACGGATGACGGACTTCGGCGAGACCGGGTGGTCCCCCACCCACGGGTGGGACTTCCGGTACACGTCGTACGCGTGCCAGAGCAGTTCCTCCAGCGGCTTCGGGTACGAGATCTCCTGGAGCCGCTCCATGCGCTCCTCGTACTCGACGCCGTCCGCCTTCATCCGCCCGACCGCCTCTCCGCGCGCCTTGTTCTGCATGGCGGCGAGGATCTGGCGCGGGTCGTCGAGGGTCGACTCGACGACCGACACCATGTCCAGGGCGTACGACGGGGACTCCGGGTCCAGCAGGTCGAACGCGGCGAGCGCGAACGTCGACAGCGGCTGGTTGAGCGCGAAGTCCTGCTGGAGGTCCACGGTCAGCCGGATCGTGCGGCCCTCGGCGTCCGGCTTGTCCAGCTGCTCCACCACCCCGCCGTCGAGGAGCGAGCGGTAGATCGCGATGGCCCGGCGGATGTGCCGCAGCTGCGCCTTGCGCGGCTCGTGGTTGTCCTCCAGGAGCTTGCGCATCGCCTCGAACGCGTTGCCCGGCCGGGCGATCACCGACAGCAGCATGATGTTGGTGACCTTGAAGCGCGAGGTCAGCGGCTCCGGCTCGGAGCCGATCAGCTTCTCGAAGGTGGTGTCGCTCCAGGCGACGAAGCCCTCCGGTGCCTTCTTGCGCACCACCTTGCGGCGCTTCTTCGGGTCGTCGCCGGCCTTGGCGAGCGCCTTCTCGTTCTCGATGACGTGCTCGGGTGCCTGCGCGACCACGAAACCGGCCGTGTCGAAGCCCGCCCGGCCGGCCCGGCCGGCGATCTGGTGGAACTCCCGCGCCCGCAGCGTGCGCACGCGGTTGCCGTCGTACTTCGTCAGCGCCGTGAACAGCACCGTACGGATGGGGACGTTGACGCCCACGCCCAGCGTGTCCGTGCCACAGATGACCTTCAGCAGACCCGCCTGCGCCAGCTTCTCCACCAGGCGCCGGTACTTCGGCAGCATCCCCGCGTGGTGCACGCCGATGCCGTGGCGGACGTAACGCGAGAGGTTCTGGCCGAACTTGGTGGTGAAGCGGAAGTTGCCGATCAGCTCGGCGATCTTGTCCTTCTCCTCGCGCGAGCACATGTTGATGCTCATCAGCGACTGCGCCCGCTCGACGGCCTGCGCCTGCGTGAAGTGGACGATGTAGACCGGGGCCTGCTTGGTCTCAAGCAGCTCGGTCAGGGTGTCCGTGATCGGCGTCAGCCGGTACTCGTACGAGAGCGGCACCGGGCGCGTCGCCGAGCGGACCACCGACGTCGGCTTGCCCGTGCGCCGGGTCAGGTCCTTCTCGAACATCGACACGTCGCCGAGAGTGGCCGACATGAGCACGAACTGCGCCTGGGGGAGTTCCAGGATCGGGATCTGCCAGGCCCAGCCGCGGTCCTGCTCCGCGTAGAAGTGGAACTCGTCCATCACGACCTGGCCGATGTCGGCGTACTTGCCGTCCCGCAGCGCGATGGACGCCAGCACCTCGGCCGTACAGCAGATGATGGGAGCATCGGCGTTCACCGACGCGTCGCCGGTCAGCATGCCGACGTTCTCGGTGCCGAAGAGCTTGCACAGGTCGAAGAACTTCTCCGACACCAGTGCCTTGATCGGCGCGGTGTAGAACGTCACCTGGTCATTCGCGAGCGCCGTGAAGTGCGCACCCGCCGCGACCAGCGACTTTCCCGAGCCGGTCGGCGTGGACAAGATCACGTTCGCACCCGAGACGACCTCGATCAGCGCCTCTTCCTGGGCCGGGTAGAGCGTGATGCCGCGGCCCTCCGCCCATGAGGAGAAAGCCTCGAAGAGGGCGTCGGGGTCGGCGTTCGGCGGGAGCTGATCGATAAGGGTCACGCCCCCATCTTGCCTGGATTCCGACCGGATGAGGGAACCGGCCACCTGCATGAAGATCACGGACGATACGCTGCCTTGTCGACCGGTCGTCAACTGAGCGCCGGCGCGGGAGGAATGGGGCGGGAACGAGCATGATGGGACCGGCGCACTCGCTGTCCGGAGCGGCGGCCTGGCTGGGCGTCGGAGCGGCGGCCGCGGCCGCCGGGCACCCGATGCCCTGGCCGGTGGTCGTCGTCGGGGCGCTCATCTGCGCGGGCGCGGCACTCGCCCCCGACCTGGACCACAAGTCCGCGACCATCTCGCGCGCCTTCGGTCCGATATCGAAGGGCCTGTGCGAGATCGTCGACAAGCTCTCGTACGCGGTCTACAAGGCCACGCGCTCCACCGCCGACCCCCGACGGTCGGGCGGGCACCGCACCCTCACCCACACCTGGCTCTGGGCCGTCCTCATCGGCGCCGGAGCCTCGGCACTGGCCATCACCGGCGGCCGCTGGGCGGTCCTGGCGATCCTCTTCGTCCACCTCGTACTCGCGGTGGAGGGTCTGCTGTGGCGGGCCGCCCGGATGTCCAGCGACGTCCTCGTCTGGCTGCTCGGCGCCACCAGCGCCTGGATCCTCGCGGGCGTTCTCGACCAGCCGGGCAACGGCGCGGACTGGCTCTTCACCGGCCCCGGGCAGGAGTACCTGTGGCTGGGCCTGCCGATCGTCCTCGGCGCCCTCGTCCACGACATCGGCGACGCGCTGACCGTCTCCGGCTGCCCGATCCTGTGGCCCATCCCGGTGGGGCGCAAGCGGTGGTACCCGGTCGGGCCGCCGAAGGGGATGCGCTTCCGCGCGGGCAGCTGGGTCGAGCTGAAGGTCCTGATGCCGGCGTTCATGCTGCTCGGCGGGGTGGGCGGAGCCTCGGCGCTCGGCTTCTTCTAGCGGGTACGGGACCCCGGAGGCCCGCTTCGGTCGGTCCGGGGGACGCCCAGCGTCGTCACGAGCCGGGCCAGCTCCTCCTGGAAGAGCTTGTCCGGGCTCGCCGTCTGGCGACCGAGATGCCCGTACACCTCCAGTGCCACCAGGCCGTGCAGATGCCCCCAGACGCGCAGGGCCAGCGCGACGCCGGCCGGCGGCAGTTCGGGGAAGGCCGGGCGCACCTTGTCGAGGAGTCCGGCGTCGAAGTCCGACCAGGTGAACGCGCTGTCCCGGTAGAGGGGTTCGGCGAACGGCCAGGCCGCCGCGGCGAGTCCGGCGAGGCCGGTGCAGACCCGGCGGGCCGCGTCCGGGGCGGGGCCGCCCTCGGGGGCCCGGTAGCCGGGCACGGGGTCGCCGTAGACGAGCCGGAAGCCCTCGGGGTTGGTCAGGGCCCAGGTACGGAAGGCGCCGGCCCAGGCCAGGATCCGGGCGGCCGGGTCCTCGGCGGGTGCGTGCGTCCAGGCCGTGTCCACGGCGTCGGCCAGCGCCGAGTACACGTCGTCGATGAGCGTGGTGACCAGGTCGTCGCGCGTCGCGAAGTACCCGTAGATCGCGTTGGCCGTCATGCCCATCTCGCGGGCGATGGCCCGCAGCGTGATGGCGTCCGGACCACCCGAGGCCATCAGCCGCAGGGCCGTGTCCTTGATCTCGGCCGTGGTCTCGGCCCGCAGTCGCTCACGGCGCCCCCGGCCTGCCGGTGCCGTCCCCGCGTCTGTGCCTGTCCCTGATCTTCCCGTCACGCGGGCACTCTACAGCGTCACTCATGTTCGTGCCGTATGGAAACTGCACGGTGTGAACTTCACGGCGTATAGTTTTCGCACGGCGTTACGTCAGAAGTGTGATCACAGGGGAGAGTCATGCACATCGGAGTCATCGGAGCCACCGGAACCATCGGCAGCCGCGTCGTCGCGGAGGCCCTGGAGCGCGGGCACCACATCAGGGCCTTCAGCCGCGACGCCACGGAGGCGGCGGCAGGCGAGACCCGCGAGAACATCACCTGGGCCGGCCTCGACGTCCTCGACCCCGACGGCATCGCCGCCGTCCTGCCCGGGCTCGACGTCCTGATCAGCGCCTTCCAGCCGGGAAACGCGGCGCGGGACCTCACGGACACCGTGCGGCGCTCCATCGCCGACGCCACCGTCTACGCGACCGCGGCGCGGGCCTTGCTCAAGGCGCTGGAGAGCCACCCCCGAACCCGGCTGATCGTGATCGGCGGCGCGGGCAGTCTGGAGGTCGAACCCGGTGTGGTGCTCGCCGACGCGGAGGAGCGGCTGCACGAGACCCTGGACGCCGTCGGGCTGCCTCGCGCCTACGCGGCGGCGGTCCGCGGCCACCGGGACGCCCTCGACGTGCTGCGCACCTCGAACCGTCGGTGGACCTACTTCAGCCCCGCCGAGGACATCGCACCCGGCGAACGCACCGGCCGTTTCCGCGTCGGCGGCGACGAGCCGATCCGGGACGCCGAGGGCCGTAGCCGCGTCTCGGCGGAGGACGCGGCCATGGCGCTGGTCGACGAGGCGGAACTGCCCCGCTTCGTCCAGCGCCGCTTCACGATCGGGTACTGAGGGCGGCGACGAGCGGGTCGGCCCCGTCGCACGTCGGCCGGTTCACCGGCGCCGGCCCGCCCGGGCCGACGGTCCGACCGGCGCCTGCCGGGCCGGTTCGCGGGCGCCGACGGTCGTTGTCGGCTCGTCGGGCCCGACGGGCCGCGCCGACCGGCACGCGCTCGGCGATGTGCCGGTCCACCCGAGCGGATCCCGCCGGCCGGCACGCGCCGACGGTCCGATCGACGCGCGCCGGGCCGGTTCGGCACGCGCCGACGGTCCGTGCCGGCTCACACGCCCGTGTTGGCCTGTCCGGCCGGCCCGTCCCTGCCCGCGGTCCGCGTCGACATGGCCGGCCCGGCGCGTCCGTCGGGTCAGCCGTGCCAGGAGCGCCAGAGGGCCGCGTACGCGCCGTCCGCCGCCACCAGTTCGTCGTGGCTGCCCAGTTCGCTGATTCGGCCCCCTTCGACCACCGCGATCACATCCGCGTCGTGCGCGGTGTGCAGTCGGTGGGCGATGGCGACGACCGTGCGGCCGTCGAGGACCCGGGCCAGCGAGCGCTCCAGATGGCGCGCCGCCCGCGGGTCGAGGAGCGAGGTCGCCTCGTCCAGGACCAGCGTGTGCGGGTCGGCGAGCACCAGCCGGGCCAGTGCGATCTGCTGGGCCTGCGCCGGGGTGAGCGCGAGCCCGCCCGAGCCGACCTCGGTGTCCAGGCCCTCGTCGAGCGCCCGTGCCCAGCCGTCCGCGTCGACCGCTCCGAGCGCCGCCCACAGCTCGCCGTCCTCGGCGCCCGTGCGGGCGAGCAGCAGGTTGTCGCGGAGCGAGCCGACGAAGACGTGGTGCTCCTGGTTGACCAGGGCCACATGCTCCCGGACCCGCTCGGGCGGCATCTTCGCCAGCTCGGCCGAGCCGAGCGTGACCGATCCGGTCCGCGGGGCGTAGATGCCGGCGAGCAGCCGGCCGAGCGTCGACTTGCCCGCGCCGGACGGGCCGACCAGCGCGAGCCGGGTGCCCGGGGCGACGTCCATCGACACCTGGTGGAGCACGTCGACGCCCTCGCGGTAGCCGAAGCGCACCTCGTCCGCCCGGACGTCCCGTCCCTCGGGACGCAGGGCCCCGTCCCCCGCGTCCGGCTCGATGTCCCGGACGCCGACGAGCCGGGCCAGCGACACCTGGGCGACCTGCAGCTCGTCGTACCAGCGCAGGATGATCCCGACCGGCTCGACCAGCATCTGGGCGAGCAGCGCGCCGGTGGTCAGCTGCCCGACGTCGATCCAGCCGCGCAGGACGAACACGCCGCCGAGCATCAGGACACCCGCCAGAACGAGTGTGTGCGTGAGGTTCACGACCGGGAAGAGCACCGATCGCAGGAAGAGCGTGTACCTCTCCCACGCGGTCCACTCGGCGATCCGCCGGTCGGAGAGGGCGACCCGGCCTGAACCGAGGCGGTGCGCCTCGACCGTCCGGCCCGCGTCGACGGTCTCCGCGAGCGCCCCCGCGACCGCTGCGTACCCGGCGGCCTCCGAGCGGTACGCCGACGGCGCCCGCTTGAAGTACCACCGGCACCCCACGATCAGCAGCGGCGCTGCGACCAGCAGGGAGAGCGCGAGCGGCGGCGCGGTCACGGCGAGTCCGCCGATCAGCAGACCGGCCCAGACCACGCCGATGGCGAGCTGCGGGACGGCCTCGCGCATCGCGTTGGCCAGCCGGTCGATGTCCGTGGTGATACGGGACAGCAGGTCGCCGGTCCCGGCCCGTTCGAGGACCCCCGGCGGCAGCCCGACCGACCGCACGAGGAAGTCCTCGCGCAGGTCCGCCAGCATCTCCTCGCCCAGCATCGCGCCGCGCAGCCGCACCATCCGTACGAAGAGCGTCTGGACGACGAGGGCGAGCGCGAACAGGGCGACGGTGCGCTCCAGATGGAGGTCGCGCGCCCCCTCCGAGAGCCGTTCGACGAGCGAGCCGAGCAGGTACGGGCCCACCATCGAGGCGGTCACCGCGACCGCGTTGACGCCGATGAGAAGCGCGAACGCCCCACGATGGCGGCTCAGCAGATCGCGTACATAGGTGCGCACGGTCGCAACCGTGCCCACGGGCAGGGTCGTCGCCGACGTGGGGGCCGCCGGGTCGTACGCCGGTGGCGCCAGGCCGATCATGCCGACTCTCCTTCCAGCTCCGATGCGAGCTTCGACGCGAGCTCGTCCTCCCTTGCCGGGGCTTCGCTCGCGTGGTCTTTCCTCGCCCTGTCGTCCAGGGCCTGTTCGTCTTCGGTCTCCCGGGTGACGACGGCCCGGTAGCGCGGCTCGGTACGCAGCAGTTCGCGGTGCGTACCGACGGCCACCACCTCGTCGTCGTGGACGAGGGCAACCCGGTCCGCCCGGTCGAGGAGCAGCGGCGAGGAGGCCAGGACCACCGTCGTACGGCCCTCGCGCAGCCCCCTCACCCCGGCGGCGACACGCGCCTCGGTGTGCGAGTCGACCGCCGAGGTCGGCTCGTCGAGGACCAGCACCTCCGGGTCGGTCACCAGCGACCTGGCCAGCGCCAGACGCTGGCGCTGACCGCCGGAGAGCGACCGGCCGCGTTCGGTGATCCGGGTCCTCATCGGATCGCCGTCGGTGTCCACGGACGCCTGCGCGAGCGCGTCGAGGACGTCCCCGCACCGCGCCGCGGCCAAGGCTTCCTCGGGCCGGACCGCGCCGGAGGAGGGCACGTCGAGCAGCTCGTGGAGCGTGCCGGAGAGCAGGACCGGGTCCTTGTCCTGGACGAGCACGGCGGTACGGGCGGTGTCCAGGTCCAGTTCGTCGAGCGGCACCCCGCCGAGCAGGACCGAGGTGTGCCCCTCACCCGCCTCCGTGGGGTGGCCGCCGAGCCGGTCCGCCAGCCGTCCGGCCGCGTCCGGGTCGCCGCAGACGACCGCGGTGAGGAGGCCGGCGGGGGCGAGCAGCCCGGTGACGGGGTCGTACAGATCGCCCGTCGCCCTGCGGTGCCCCTCCGCCGTCGTGGTGGTGGTCCGCGCCAGCGACAGCACCCGGGCCGCGCGCTTGGCGGAGGGGCGGGAGAAGGAGTACGCCATGGCGATCTCCTCCACGTGCCGAAGGGGATGCAGCATCAGCGCCACCGCGCCGTAGACGGTGACCAGTTCGCCGACCGCGATCCGCCCGTCGAGCGCGAGCCTCGCCCCGTACGCGAGCACACCCACGAGGAGCAGACCTGGGAGCAGGACCTGTACGGCCGCGATCAGGGCCCACATCCGGGCGCTGCGGACGGCGGCGCGCCGGACCTCCTGGGATGCGGTGCGGTAGCGGGCGAGGAACAGCTCCTCGCCGCCGATGCCGCGCAGCACCCGCAGCCCGGCCACGGTGTCCGAGGCGAGCTCGGTGGCCTTGCCCGCCTTCTCGCGCTGGACGTCGGCGCGACGTGTCGCACGGGGGAGCAGCGGCAGCACCGCGAGGGCGAGGACCGGCACACCGACGGCGACCAGGACACCGAGCGCGGGCTGGTAGACCACCAGGCCCACGCAGACCAGGACCATCGTGAGAGCGGCCGCGGCGAAGCGCGACAGCGCCTCGACGAACCAGCCGATCTTCTCGACGTCGGAAGTGGAGACAGCCACGACCTCGCCCGCGGCGACCCGCCGCGTCAGGACGGAACCGAGCTCGGCGGTCTTGCGGGAGAGCAGCTGCTGGACGCGCGCGGCCGCGGTGATCCAGTTGGTGACGGCGGTGCGGTGGAGCATCATGTCGCCGACCGCGATGGCCGCGCCCAGCACGGCGAGCAGGCCGCCCGCGAGCGCGAGCCGCCCGCCGTCGCGGTCCACGACGGCCTGCACGGCGAGGCCGACGGCGAGGGACAGCCCGGCGATGCCGAGTTGCAGCAGCAGTCCCCACAGCAGGGAGTTGACCTGCCCGCCGAGTTGGTTGCGGCCGAGCCAGAAGAGGAACCGGGTGCCCGAGCGGACATCGGGGATCCCTGGATCGGCATACGGTAGATCGCGAATCTTCATGTCGTCCCAGGGCTTTCCGTGGCTTAGCCGAGTGGCGCAAACCGTGCAAGGTTCGCTCTGCCGGACCCCCCGGAGCAATCGAATTTTTCGCAGAGGCACACAGAACGCGCCAAGGTCGCACGACGCCCTCTGGACGCCTCGAACGCCCCGCGCTTCACTCGCGATCCATGAGACATCAGAAGATCATGAGCATGATCGGTGGGCTCGTCCTGGCCGTCGGAGCCCTGCTCACGGCTCACCCGGCGAACGCGGACGCTCCGGCCGATCCGCCGCCGGCCGAGTTCGGCAGCGACTGGCACGACCCGTTGACCGCCGCACCGCCCGTGACCAAGCCTCCGACCCGCTCCTGCGAGGTCCTGCTGGCAGCGGCTCAGTTCCGCGACTTCACGCCGTACAAAGGGAGTTACGCGCCTCCGAAGGAGTGCGGCACCCGCTGGAGCAAGGTCGTCCTGCGTCTAGAAGGAGAGGTGAAGGGGCGTCAGTACGACCGCCTCGGCCACCTCGCCGTCGGCGGCGTGGAGATCTTCCGCACCTCCACGCCCCAGCCCTCGCCCGACGGCATCCGTTGGTCGGTGGAGAAGGACGTCACCCGCTACCGCGACACCCTCGCCCGCCCTCAGCCGGTCGAGATGCTCATCGGCAATGTCGTGAACGAGACGTACACGGGTGTCATAGACGTCCGGGTCACGCTCACCTTCTTCACCGCGCGGGGCGCGGTGAAGCCGGCGGCGAACACCCCCGACCGGGTGCTGCCGCTCGACCCCACCGGCCTGACCACTCCGCGCAACACCGAACGCATCCTCGCCGAGGTCCACGCCACGGGCTCCGGCGGCGGCTGCGAGGAGTACTGGTACCTGACCGTCCCCGACGCGGCCCCGTACTCCTGCAAGGCGACCGACGGGCCGTACCGCGAGGTCCGGATCTCCGTCGACGGACGGACGGCGGGCATCGCCGCCCCGTTCCCGACGGTGTGGACGGGCGGCTGGTCCAACCCCTTCCTCTGGTACGTCACTCCCGGCCCGCGCGCCTTCGACATCCGGCCGATCGTCTACGACCTGACCCCGTTCGCGGGCATCCTCAACGACGGCCGCCGCCACCGGGTCGAGGTGTCCGTCCTGGGCGTCCCCGCCGGTCAGAGCGGCTGGAGCACGCCCACCAACATCCTGCTCTGGCAGGACGAGGGCCGCACCGTGGTGACCGGCGGACTCGACCGGTACGAGGAGACCGCGCCGCGCAACTCCTCGGTGCACACCCCGGGTTCGGAGCACCGGCTGGACACCGAGGGCGGGCACGCGCTCACCGTCGCCGGCCATCTGAACACCTCGCGCGGCCGTGTCGACACCACGGTCACCCGAACCCTCGCGAACACCTCCGTGCACCGCTGGGCCGAGGGCGAGAACCCGGACGCGCTCACCGCGCGGTGGACCGACGACGAGACCGTGACCGTCGGACGCACCAGCACCCGAACCCACCGCACGTACACCATGGACGGTGAGACGACCATCGGTGCGGGCGACCGCCTGCGGACCGTGCTGGCACTCGGCGACCGCGCCCACACCGAGGTCGCGCGGGGCGGCAAGCGGCTCTCCTGGTCACGCCTCGACCACAGTTACGCCGGTGATGCCACGTACACCACCGGTGTGCCCCGCGATCAGCGGCACGCGGTCGGGACGACGTCCGACCACTACCGGCTCCACGGCTCCGGCGGCTGCTACGACCGCACGGTGAAGACGGCGCAGGGGATGGTCACCGAGGATCGTCTGCGCTGCTGAGCGGCGTGAAGGTGCTGGTGACGGGCCGGTTTGGAGCAAGGTCCAAGATTTGCATGGATGTTCCATCGGGTCTTCTGTGGAATACACGGCTCCGACATAGTGGCGCGCACTGCGGAAGTTTCTTTCCGCATGACAGAAGTCCGCTACGGAGGAGTGCCCGTGCCGCACGCCGCCCCACCAGCACCACCCGCGCCGTCCCTCGCGCGCCGCGCAGCCCGTCTGCTGCGCACCTCGCTCTTCGCGCAGGTCGCCTGCGCGCTCCTGCTCGGAATCCTCGTCGGGCGGTTGTGGCCCGAGGCCGCATCGGCCGCCCAGCCGCTCGGCGACGGATTCATCCGCCTGATCAAGGCGATGATCGCCCCGCTCGTCTTCTGCGTGGTCGTCGCCGGCATCACCAAGGCGGGCGACCTCAAGGCCTTCGGCCGCATCGGCGTCAAGGCTCTCATCTGGTTCGAGATCGCCACCACCGTCGCCCTCGTCCTCGGTCTGCTCGCCGGGAACATCTTCGGGCCCGGCACCGGGATGAACATCGACCCGGCCACCCTCGACGCCTCCGCCGTCGACGCCAAGACCGGAGGCGGGGAGCTCCCCTCGACCTCCGAATTCCTGCTGCACTCACTGCCCGACAGCGCGGTCGGCGCCTTCGCCGAGAACTCGCTGCTCCAGGTGCTCGTCCTGTCCTGCCTGGTCGGCGCCGCCCTGCTGCACCTCGGCCAGAGCAAGGTGCCGGCCATCCTGCCCGCCATCGAGCAGGCCCAGGAAGTCGTCTTCGCCGTCGTCGGCTTCATCATGAAGCTCGCCCCGCTCGCGGTCTTCGGCGCCACGGCCCACCTGGTCGGCGAGTACGGTCTCGGCGCGCTCTCCACGTACGGCAAGCTCATCGCCGTCTGTTACGGCGTGGCGCTGCTCTTCCTGCTCGCCCTGGCGCTCGCCCTCAAGGCGCTCACCGGGATCAGCCTCTGGAAGTTCGTCCGCTACACCCGCGAGGAGATGCTCCTGGCGCTGGGTACCGCGTCCAGCGAGACCGTGATGCCGCGGATGATGCAGAAGCTGCGCGCCGCCGGCTGCCGCGACGACGCGGTGGGCCTGGTGCTGCCGACGGGCTATTCGTTCAACCTCGACGGAGCCTCGATCTACCTCTCCGTCGGTACGCTGTTCATCGCCCAGGCCGTCGGTGTGGACCTCGGCATCGGCCAGCAGATCACCGTCGTCCTCGTCCTGATGCTCACCAGCAAGGGCATGGCGGGCGTGCCGGGTTCGGCGTTCCTCGCGCTCTCCGCGACCGCCGCCGCCCTGGGCGTCATCCCGGTCGCGGCCGTGGCCCTGCTGCTCGGCGTCGACCGGATCATGGACGCGATGCGCGTCGCCACGAACCTGCTCGGCAACTGCGTGGCCGTGTTCGTGGTCTCCCGCTGGGAGGGGGCGCTGGACCGGGTGACGGCCAAGGCCGTACTGAACGGTGAGATCCCCTTCGTACCGGAAGAGGCCGACGAGACCGCATCGGCCAAGGAGCCCGCAGACGCCGCCGAGCAGTCACGGGCGGCACAGCAGCCCGCGAGTTGAGCGACCGCGGGGCCCGGCCGGTGCGAGCCGGGCCCCGCGCCGCTCGCCCTACGCCGGCTTGACCGAATCCACGCCCGACCGGGCCTTCTTCCACTCGCCGCGGGTGAAGTCCGGGATCGCCAACGGTACGCCCTTGGCCTTGATCGAGGCGTGACTGAGCGGCACAGGCGCCGTCCAGGTCGCCGCGTCGTACACATCGAAGTCGGGGACCAGACCGAGCTGCATGCACTGCATCAGCCGGAAGATCATGATGTAGTCCATGCCACCGTGCCCGCCCGGCGGATTCGCGTGCTCCTTCCAGAGCCAGTGGTCGAACTCGGTGGCGTACGCCGAGAAGTCGCCCCACTGGTGTCCCTTGTGGTCCGGCTCCACATAGATCCGGGCCGGATAGTCCTCGAAGACCCCCAGGGTCCCGCCCAGACTGTTGATCCGGCTGTACGGGTGCGGGGTCGAGACATCGTGCTCCAGCCGGATCACCCGGCCCTTCTCCGTCTGGACCAGGCTGATCGTCCGGTCGGCCCCGATGTACGTCTCCTTCCAGCTCGGGTCGCCCGGCGGCATCTCCTTGGCCCGGTACTCGGCGAGACCGAGCGCCGGCGTCCCGAAGCTGCTGATGCTGACCGCACGGTCGCCCCGGTTGATGTCCATGTAGTTGGCGACCGGACCGAATCCGTGGTTCGGATAGAGATCGCCCCGCAGCTTGGTGTGCCAGAGCCGGCGCCACGGGCCCTCGTAGTACGTGGGCGAGAACATCAGCTCGCGCAGATCGTGGTTGTACGCGCCCGCGCCGTGCAGCAGCGTCCCGAACTTGCCCGCGTGCGCCATCCGCAGGACCCGCATCTCGTTGCGGCCGTAACAGCAGTTCTCGAGCTGCATGCAGTGGCGTCGGGTCTGCTCGGAGAGGTCGACCAGCTCCCACAGGTCCGGGAGCGTCATCGCGATCGGACACTCCACGCCGACGTGCTTGCCGTTCAGCATCGCCGCCCGCGCCATCTCGACATGGAGTTCCCAGGGCGTCGCCACATAGACGAAGTCCAGGTCGGAACGCTCGCAGAGGTTCTCGTAGTCGTCCTCGCCATGGGTGTACAGACCTGGGGAGGGCTGTCCGGCGGCGACCACCTTGGCGGCGGCGCGCTCCGCCTTCTCCTTGACCGGGTCGCAGATCGCGACCACCCGCACCCATGGGAGCGCGAGGAAGAGGTCGATCATGCTGCCGCCCCGGTTGCCGAGGCCGACGATGCCGACCCGGACGATGGAGCGCCCCTCGAAGGGGACACCGGCCATGGTGGCGCCTCTGCGCCGGGGAGCCCGGGCGGTCTGCTCGGTGGTGTCCGCGGCGGCAGCGGCGGCCCCGGGCGAGGCGGCCTCGGCGTGGCCGGCGCCCAGGGCGCCGAGGCCGATGCCCGCTCCCGCGACCCCGGCCGTGGTCCGCAGGACGGAGCGGCGGCTCGGCGGCTGCGGTGCGTTGTCGTTCATGGAACCTCCAGTAGCTGTGTGCACGGCTGGCTCATGAATCCCGCTCAGGACCCTGGCCGTTGAGACTGGTGGTACGCAAGGGCGCGGATTGGACTCTTGCGACGGGTAGTTGGACTCTTCCATTCCGCATGGCCGCGTCATGCGGACGACGAGGGCCACTCACCCACATGGGGCAAGGGCCCTCGTCATGCAGCGCAGGGCGTCACGGACGCGTCGCGCGCTCCAGGGCCAGGAGCACATGCTCATAGCTCCGGCCGGTCGCCCGGTCCATACCGATCTCGCACATCCGGTTCGCCGACAGATGCGCGTCGAAGGGACGCGCCGTCACCTCGGCCGCCTCCCGCGCGGTGGCCGAGGCCGTCAGCTCCGGATGGAGCATTCCCCGGTCGCCCGCGAAGGCACAGCAGCCCGCCTCCTCGGGCACCACGACCTCCTCGGCACAGGCCCGGGCCAGCGCCGTCAGCTGCTCCTCGTCCCCCAGATGCCGCATGGAGCACGTCGGATGCACCACCGCCGAACCCACCGCACGCCGTACGTCGAGCCGCGGCAGCAGCTCGTCGGCCGCCCACACCAGGGAGTCGAGGATCGTCATCTCGGCGTGCAACTCCCGGTTGTCGTCGGTGAGATACGGCACCACCTCGTGCGCGATGCCGAGCGTGCACGAGGAGGCGTCGACGACGAGCGGCAGCCGCCCGCCCGCCGTCCAGCCCCAGGCAGCCTCCACGATCCGGTTGGCCATCACCTCGTTGCCGCGCTCGTACCCCTTGGAGTGCCAGATCGTCGCGCAACACGTCCCCGACACGTCGTCCGGAATCCACACCGGCCTGCCCGCCCGCGCGGAGAGCGCGACGACCGCCTCGGGGAGCGAGGGGCCCGGCCGGCCCTCCGGCCCGCCGAAGATGCGGTTCACACAGGCCGGGTAGTAGATGGCGACGGCCGCCGGGCGGTGGGTGCGGGGGAGCCGGAAGGCCGCCGCGCCCGGGATCTCGGGCAGCCACTCCGGTACGAGGTCGGGGCGCACCGCCTTGCGTGCCAGGCCGGTCGCCGCTGCCAGGAGACGGTCCCCGATCCGGTCCGCCACGGCGACGGCGAGCCGCGCCGATGCCTCCACCGCGCGGAAGTTCCTCGCCGCCAGAGTCGCGACGAACTCCTCGCGCGGCGAGTGCCGCCGATGCCGGAAGTCCTTCATCATCGCGCCGGTGTCGATGCCGACGGGACAGGCCAGCTTGCAGGTGGAGTCGCCGGCGCAGGTGTCCACGGCGTCGTAGCCGTACGCCTCCAGCAGGCTCGCCTCGACGCGGGAGCCGTCGCTCTGCCGCATCATCTCCCGCCGCAGCACGATGCGTTGGCGCGGAGTGGTCGTCAGGTCGTGGCTGGGGCACGTCGGTTCGCAGAAGCCGCACTCGATGCAGGGATCGGCGACCGCCTCCACCTTCGGGATCGTCTTCAGACCGCGGAGATGGCCCTGTGGGTCGCGATCGAGGACGATCCGCGGCGCGAGGACCCCGTCAGGGTCGATGACTTCCTTGGTCCGCCACATCAGTGCCGCCGCCCTCGGCCCCCACTCCAGCTCCAGAAAGGGCGCGATGTTGCGGCCGGTGGCGTGCTCGGCCTTCAGCGAGCCGTCGAACCGCTCGACGGTCAGCTTGCAGAACTCGTCCATGAAGGAGGCGTACCGCTCCACGTCGGCGGGGTCACCGGCGTCGAACGCGAGCAGGAAGTGCAGGTTGCCATGGGCGGCGTGACCGGCGACAGCCGCGTCGAAGCCGTGCCGGGACTGCAGCTCCAGCAGCTCCGCGCAGGCCTCGGCGAGCCGGGTCGGCGGTACGGCGAAGTCCTCGGTGATCAGCGTCGTACCCGAGGGGCGCGAGCCGCCCACGGCGGTCACGAACGCCTTGCGGGCCTTCCAGTACCCGGCGATGGTCCCGGGGTCGCGGGTGAAGGCGTTGCTCACCGAGGCGACGGGCGCGATCAGGTCCAGGCCGTCGAGCACGGCTGCCGCCGCTCGCTCGTACGCCTCCTGCGCCGCTGTGTCCGGCGCGCGGAACTCCACGAGCAGCGCCGCCGTCTCCTTCGGCAGCTCCGCCCAGTCCGCAGGCACCCCGGCGACACGGACCGAGGCGCGCAGGGTGTTGCCGTCCATCAGCTCGACCGCGATCGCCCCGGCGTCGTTGAAGCGCGGTACGGCGGCGGCCGCGGCCGGCAGCGAGGGGAAGAACAGCAGCGCCGTCGAGACCTGCCTGTCCAGGGGCAGGGTGTCGAAGACGACCTCGGAGATGAAACCGAACGTGCCCTCCGAGCCGACCATCAGTCCCCGCAGGATCTGCGCGGGGGTGTCACCGTCCAGGAAGGCGTCGAGGCGATAGCCGTTGGTGTTCTTGATCGCGTACTTGGCGCGGATGCGGGCGACCAGCTCGGGGTCGGCCTCGATCTCGGCCTTCAGCTCCATCAGGCCCGCGCACAGGTGTGGCTCGGCGCGCGCGAGCTCCGCGTCGGCGGTCGGATCGGCGGTGTCCACGACGGTGCCGCTCGGCAGGACGCAGGTGAGGGAGGCGACGGTCCGGTACGAGTTCCGTGTCGTTCCCGCGGTCATGCCGGAGGCGTTGTTGGCGACGACCCCGCCGATCGTGCAGGCGACGGCGCTCGCCGGGTCGGGCCCGAGGACCCGGCCGTGCCGGGCGAGCGCGGCGTTGGCCCGGACGACCGTGGTGCCGGGGCGGATCCGGGCTCGGGCACCGTCGTCGAGCACCTCGACGCCCACCCAGTGTCGGCGCACGTCGACCAGGATGTCCTCTCCCTGGGCCTGCCCGTTGAGGCTGGTCCCGGCCGCCCGGAACACCACCTCGCGGCCCTTGCCGTGGGCGTACGAGAGGACCGCGGAGATGTCGTCGATGTCCTCCGCGACCACCACGACCTGCGGGACGAACCGGTAGGGGCTGGCGTCGGAGGCGTACCGCACCAGGTCGGAGACCTTCGAGAGGACCTTGCCGGGGCCGAGGAGCGCGGTCAGCTCCTCCCGCAGGTGCCGTGGCGTGCCGCGGGACTGGAGATCGGGGACCCGGTCCGGGGCCGGGGTCCGCTTCGTGCCCGGACGCAGGGCCTGCGGGTTCGGCTCCAGCAGTGGCATGTCACGGCTCCCCTCGGCGCTGCCTGCGCCTCCTCGGTCAGCAGCGCCGCTCCGGCACATGGTCGACCAGAGCGGACAGCAGACCTCCGAGCACCTCGCGCTGATCGACGGTCAATGGAGCAAGGATGTCCTCTGCGGCGGCCCGACGGGCGCTTCGCAACGCGCGCAGCGTGGCGCGCCCCGAGTCGGTGACCTCGATCCTGACCACCCTGCGGTTCGTCGGATCGGCGACGCGGCGCACCCGCCCGGCGGCCTCCAGACCGTCCACGAGGCTGGTCACGGCCCGGGGGACGACCTCCAGGCGCTCGGCGAGATCGGCCATCCGGGGCGGATGGTCGTAGTGCGCGACGGTGCGCAGCAGACGGGACTGCGCGGGGGTGATGCCGATCGGCTCCAGCTGCCGCTTCTGGCTGCGCTGCAGGCGTCGAGTGAGGCGCAGCAGCTGCTCGGCGAGGAGGCCGTCGGCGTCGGGGGTGCTCATGGGGGAACGATATCAGGACCATGTTCATTGTGAGTATAGGTAACAATGAGCTATGCTCTGATCGACTTCAGTTCTCTCACCCCTCGTAGGAGCCCATGCGCCCCCATGAAGAGTCCGAATGGACACCCCCACCGCGTGATCCCGCGCAGCCGAAGGAGCCCACGCAGATGCGGCGCATCCTGCGGCTCTTCCGGCCCTACCGCGGCCGGCTCGCCGTCGTCGGCCTGCTCGTCGGTGCCTCGTCCCTGGTGACGGTCGCTTCGCCCTTCCTGCTGAAGGAGATCCTCGACACCGCGATCCCGCAGGGCCGCACCGGGCTGCTCAGCCTGCTCGCCCTCGGCATGATCGTCACCGCCGTGATGACGAGCGTCTTCGGCGTGCTCCAGACCCTCATCTCCACCACCGTCGGCCAGCGGGTGATGCACGACCTCCGCACCGCGGTCTACGCGCAGCTGCAGCGGATGCCGCTCGCCTTTTTCACGCGTACGCGCACGGGCGAGGTCCAGTCCCGGATCGCCAACGACATCGGCGGGATGCAGGCGACGGTCACCTCGACCGCCACCTCCCTCGTCTCGAACCTCACCGCCGTCGTCGCCACCATCGTCGCCATGCTCGCGCTGGACTGGCGCCTCACCGTCGTCTCGCTGCTCCTGCTCCCGGTCTTCGTCTGGATCAGCCGCCGCGTCGGCCGCGAGCGCAAGAAGATCACCACGCAGCGCCAGAAGCAGATGGCCGTCATGGCCGCGACCGTCACCGAGTCGCTCTCCGTCAGCGGCATCCTGCTCGGCCGGACCATGGGCCGAGCCGACTCGCTCACGAAGTCCTTCGCCGAGGAGTCCGAGCGCCTCGTCGACCTCGAGGTGCGCTCCTCCATGGCCGGACGGTGGCGGATGTCCACCATCGGCATCGTCATGGCCGCCATGCCCGCGCTGATCTACTGGGCCGCCGGCTTCGCGCTCCAGTCGGGCGGACCGGCGATCTCGCTGGGCACCCTCGTCGCCTTCGTCTCGCTCCAGCAGGGCCTGTTCCGGCCCGCCGTGAGCCTGCTGTCCACGGGCGTCCAGATCCAGACCTCCCTCGCCCTCTTCCAGCGGATCTTCGAGTATCTCGACCTCCCCGTCGACATCACCGAGTCCGCCGACCCCACCCGGCTGGAGAAGATCAGCGGCGAGGTGGCGTTCGAGAACGTCGACTTCCACTACGACAGCGAGGCGACCGGCAGGGCCACGCTCGAATCCATCGACCTGACCGTCCCGGCCGGCGGCAGTCTCGCCGTCGTCGGACCCACCGGCTCCGGCAAGTCCACGCTCAGCTACCTGGTGCCCCGGCTCTACGACGTGACCGGCGGACGGGTGCTGATCGACGGTGTCGACGTCCGCGACCTGGACTTCGACAGCCTCGCCCGGGCCGTCGGCGTCGTCTCCCAGGAGACGTACCTCTTCCACGCCTCCGTCGGCGACAACCTGCGCTTCGCCAAGCCCGACGCCACCGACGAGGAGATCGAGGCCGCCGCCCGAGCCGCCCAGATCCACGACCACATCGCCTCGCTGCCGGAGGGCTACGAAACCCTCGTCGGCGAGCGCGGCTACCGCTTCTCCGGCGGCGAGAAACAGCGCCTCGCCATCGCCCGCACCATCCTGCGCGACCCGCCCGTGCTCATCCTCGACGAGGCGACCAGCGCGCTGGACACCCGTACCGAACACGCCGTGCAGCAGGCCATCGACGCGCTCTCCGCCGGCCGCACCACCATCACCATCGCCCACCGGCTCTCCACCGTCCGGGACGCCGACCAGATCGTGGTCCTCGAAGCCGGCCGGATCGCCGAGCGCGGCACACACGAGGAGCTCCTCGAACGGGACGGCCGGTACGCGGCCCTCGTGCGCCGTGACGAACACACGAACGTGGGAGCGGTTGTTCCCCAGAACGTGTGATCGTTCCGGCTTTCGTTGCTCAACTCCCTTGTGACGACTGATGATTACGGTGCGCAAGCGACGGGCTGCAGACCGCGATCGCGCACTGTCCCGCAGATGCACCCTGCACAAGGAGAAAGCACCACCATGAACGTGATCACCAACCTGCTCGCCGGCGTCTTCCACTTCCTGGGCTGGCTCGTCTGACCCTGGTTCGTCCGACTCCGTACGACCGGTACGCGCAGTGCACGGCGCCGTCGGTTCCCCGTCCCAGGGGGCCGGCGGCGCCGCCGCATGTGAGGCTCCGCGGATTCGCGGGTCGGCCGGGTTAGCGTGCGGCCATGACGCACCGGTCCTGGCAGCCCGAACACCGTCGCCGCCGCCCCCGGCTCACCCGCCGGGGCAAATTCGCGCTGCTCCTCGGCGCGGCCCTCGCGGTGGCGGCCGCGATCACCGTGCCGCTGCTGCTCCGCGGGGAGGAGAAGCCCGAGCCCGTCCCCGTGAAGCAGCGGACCCTGCTGATCCCCGAGGGCTTTCGGGCGGGCCAGGTGTACGCGGCCATCGACCGCTCCCTCGGCCTCGCCGAAGGCACCGCCCGCAGCGCGGCGGCAGCCCCGGCCACCGCGCTAGAACTGCCCGCGGCCGCGGGGGGAAACCCCGAGGGCTACCTCTTCCCGGCGACGTACCCCGTGGAGGCCGCGACCACCCCCGAGAGCCTGCTGCGCTACATGGTCTCCACGGCGGGGAAACGCTTCGGCACCGATCACATCGGCGCGGGCGCCCAACGACAGGGCCTCAGCGTGCACCAGACGGTGATCATCGCCAGCATCGTGCAGGCCGAGGCCGACACCGCCGAGGACATGGGCAAGGTCGCCCGGGTCGTCCACAACCGCCTCGCCAAGGGCATGGCGCTTCAGATGGACTCGACCCTCAATTACGCCCTGGGCCGCTCCACCGTGGACACCACCCATGAGGACACGAAGATCGACAGCCCGTACAACACCTATGAGCGTCCTGGGCTGCCGCCGACCCCGATCGGGAACCCCGGCGAGCAGGCGATGGCGGCGTCGGTCGAACCGGCGACGGGCGACTGGCTGTACTTCGTGACCGTGAGGCCGGGGGACACCCGCTTCACCGCCGACTACGCCGAGCACCAGGCGAACGTGGCCGAGTTCAACGAGAATCGCCGAGTGGCGAGGGAGGGGTGACCTCGGGCCCCCAGAGCCTGGTCCGTTCCGATCCGACGCGAATTGTCAGACAGGCTCCAGGCCGTGTCCGATGGGGGTTGCTACGGGTTCCCGCTCCAGAAGGCGGCGGATCTCGGTGACGGCGGCGCGACCGGCACGGTTGGCGCCGATCGTGGAGGCCGAAGGGCCGTACCCGACCAGATGGACGCGCTCGTCGCGTACGGCGCGCGTCCCCTCCACCCGGATGCCGCCACCCGGCTCGCGCAGCCTGAGCGGGGCCAGGTGGTCGATCGCGGCACGGAAGCCGGTCGCCCAGAGGATCGCGTCCGCGTCCACGGTCCGGCCGTCGGCCCAGGCCACACCGGTCGGGGTGATGTGGTCGAACATGGGGTTACGGTCCAGGATTCCGCGCGCCCGAGCGCTCTTGATCGCGTCGGTGAGCGGGAGACCGGTGACGGAGACGACGCTCTGCGGCGGCAGCCCCAGCCGCACGCGCTCCTCGACCATGGCGACGGCCGCCCGGCCCTCCATCTCACCGAACGGTCCCTCGCGGTAGACGGGCTCGCGCCGGGTCACCCATGTCGTCTCCGCCGCGACCTCGGCGATCTCCATCAGATGCTGGGTCCCGGAGGCACCACCACCGACCACGATCACCCGCTGACCGGCGAACTCCTCGGGGCCGGGGTAGTTCGCGGTGTGGAGCTGGCGGCCACGAAACGTCTCCTGGCCCTGGTAGCGGGGCCAGAAGGGACGGTCCCATGTGCCGGTCGCGTTGATCAGTGCACGGGCGGAGTACATGCCCTCCGAGGTCTCGACGAGAAGCCGGCCGCCTTCGCCCTCGCGGACCGCGCCGACCTCGACGGGCCGGTGGACCCGGAGGTCGAAGCGCTCCTCGTACGCCGTGAAGTACGCGCCGATCACCTCGGACGAGGGCCGGCTGTCGTCCGCGCCGGTGAGCTCCATGCCGGGCAGCGCGTGCATCCCGTGGACCTTGCCATAGGTGAGCGAGGGCCAGCGGAACTGCCAGGCACCGCCGGGGCGGGGCGCGTGATCGAGCACGACGAAGTCGCGATCCGGCTCCAGTCCGGTGCGCCGCAGGTGGTAGGCGGCGGAGAGCCCCGCCTGTCCGGCACCGATCACGACCACGTCGACGTCCCGTACGCCCTGCCCGCTCTCAACCCCGAAATCGTTCACGGTTCCACTAACCGCGGTGGGGGCGCGGATCTTCCCGCCCACGGCGCCACCGCATGCGGCGCTCGGTGCCCTCCACCCCAGAAGAGGGCACCGAGCGCCTGCCGACCGGCCGACGCCGTCCCTATCGGCCGCCGCCCGCCACAAGAAGCGGTGCGCCGCCGGGAGCGGAGGCCGGACGTCCGTTCGCCGCCGGAACGCCGAGCAGCGGTGAGGCGGGGATCCTCGGCAGCAGCCCGCGCGCCGCGAGCTCCGGTGTCACGCCCTCCCCGAACCAGTAGGCCTCCTCCAGATGCGGGTACCCCGAGAGCACGAAGTGCTCCACACCCAGGTCGTGGTACTCCTCGATGCGGTCGGCGACATCGGCGTGACTGCCCACCAGGGCCGTGCCGGCCCCACCCCGTACGAGCCCCACGCCCGCCCACAGGTTCGGCGCGATCTCCAGCTTGTCGCGCTCCAGCGAACCGCCGCCGTGCAGCGCCAGCATCCGCTGCTGACCGACCGACTCGCTCCTGCCGAGCGTCGCCTGGGCCGCGGCGATCGTCGCCGGATCCAGATCGCAGAGCAGCCGGTCCGCGGCCGCCCATGCCTCGCGCGAGGAGTCCCGCGAGATGGTGTGCAGCCGGATGCCGAACCGCACCTCGCGCCCGCGTTCCTCGGCGAGCCGCCGGATCCAGTCGATCTTCTCCTTGACCTGCCACGGCGGCTCGCCCCAGGTCAGATACACGTCCGCGTGCTCGGCGGCGACCGGCCCGGCCGCCGCGGACGACCCGCCGAAGAAGATCTCCGGCAAGGGGTCCGGCGGCAGCGCGGTGAGCCCGCCCTCCACCTGGTAGTGCGTGCCGTCGAAGTCGTACGGCTGCCCGCTCCACACGCCCCGGACCACCTTCAGGAACTCGGCCGTCCGCTCGTAACGCCGGTCGTGGTCCAGATGGTCGCCGAAGCGGCGCTGCTCCACCGAGTCGCCGCCGGTGACCACGTTCAGCAGCAGCCGCCCGCGGGTGATCCGCTGGTACGTGGCCGCCATCTGCGCGGCGAGCACGGGCGAGACGACACCCGGGCGGAAGGCGACGAGGAACTTGAGCCGCTCGGTGTGCTGGGCGAGCGCGACCGTCGTCAGCCAGGCGTCCTCGCACCACGTGCCGGTGGGCGTGAGCACGGCCTCGAAGCCCAACTGCTCGGCCGCCTTGGCGATCTGTGTCAGGTACTCGATGTCGGGAGCGCGTACGCCGGTCACGGTCCCGGACCGGGTGATGCCGCCGTCGGTGTAGGCGTGCCGGTCGACGAGGGTCCGGCCGTCGCCGCCCGTCGGCAGGAACCAGTGCAGATGGACAGTCATCGGAAGCAGGCCTTTCCGTAGCTGCGCGCCGGGGTGGTGGACGGCGGCAGGTTCTTGTCGATGCGGTTGTCGACGTGGTCGCCGAAGTCGAACGTCGTCGGAATCGCCTTCAGTTGGGCGAAGGTGTCGGCGGGTTTGACGAGACGCCGATCGCGCCGCTCAACGCCGGACCGACGGCTACGCGTTGGAGCGAGACGCCCAGGGAGTGCGGTGAGGGTACGCCTCGGCGACCGTGGGCGCCGAGGGCGCGCGCACGGGTGTCAGCGCAGGTGAGTCAGGGGGTGAGAGGGCGTCAGTAGCCGCGGGGACACGCGGCGGAGGCCACCCGCAGCAGGTCGATGTGACCGCGCGTGGTGAGCAGGGCTGTACGCAACATGGCGTGAACGTAGCGACCCGTTCCGGTGCTGGTCAACGGTGTCTCGGAGCGTGGACGCGCGATCCCGTGGTACGGACGGCAGGATGCCTCCATGGCATTCACCACCACGGTCCTCACCTTCATCACCGGCACCACCGAAACGGTCACCGACCTGACCTCGGCCTGCACCGATTTCCTCAACCGCGCGGCCCAGGGCGGCGACGGCCTCCTCAACCTCTTCGTCCCCCACGCCACGGCCGGTCTGGCGATCCTCGAGACGGGCGCGGGCAGCGACAAGGACCTCCTGTCCGCCCTCCACCACCTCCTCCCGGCCGACGACCGCTGGCAACACCGCCACGGCTCCCCGGGCCACGGCCGCGACCACGTCCTGCCGGCATTGGTCCCGCCCCACGCGACGGTGCCGGTGATCAGGGGCGGGCTGGAGCTGGGAACGTGGCAGTCGATCTGCCTGGTGGACACGAACAAGGACAACGCGGAGCGGCAGGTGCGGCTGAGCTTCCTGGGCTGATCGAGCCCGTCACGCGGGTCGCCCGCGTCGGCGGGTCCACACAGCCGGAGGCCCCGCGGAACGTCCATCCGTTGCGGGGGACGTCCGGCGGGGCCTCGGGGTCAGCGTACGTCGTAGGCGCGGGTGACCGTCTGGCGGACGGAGTTGCCGTTCGCGTCGGTCAGTTCGGCCCGCAGGGTGACCTGTCGGCCGGAGGCCGCCGCGTGGTCCACGGTCGCGGTCCACCGACCGTCGTGCCGGGCGACCGGGGCCGCGGTCCAGGTCGCGCCGCCGTCGTACGAGTACGACAGCGCGGCGGAGACGAGAGCGGCGGGCGTGTAGCCGCCATGACCGGTCGCGGTCAGGGTGATCTTCTGACCGGCCTTCGCGGCGAGGGTCTTGGCGCCGTCCTCGGGCAGCCCGTAGCGGGGGAAGAGGATCGGCACGGGCTGGGAGTAGACGTTCTCGTCACGTGCGGAGCGGAACCGCCAGAGGGTGTCGATCGCGGTCGACCGCTGCCAGACCTTGGCCGGCGTACCGATCTTCTGGATGAACTGCTCGAGCTCGTAGGTGCCCTCTTGCGCCGGGACGTCGAAGACCCCGTAGGGGTAGATGGACCGGCCGATCTCCTGCCCGTCGTGGCGCAGGCGGAGATTGCCGATGTCCCCGAACGATCCGGCCTCGCCATGGTGGGTGCCGTCGCCCCACATCGCGGTGGCGAAGCCGATCAGGTCGCCCTGGCGTTCGGCGGCCAGGAGGGGCTTTCCGGCGACGTCGATCGGGGCGCGCGGGGCGATGACACCGTCGTACCAGTCCTCGTCGCGCCGCTCTCCCGTCCCGTACGCGCGTGGTGCGGCGACCATGAACTCGCCCCAGGGGAAGCTGCTGGAGAGGTAACGCCGCCAGGTGGTGTCGCCGGGGGTGAAGAAGTCGGTCCGGGTGCCGGGCACCGCGACGCTGTCGAAGGGCACCAGCACCTGCGAGCCGTCCGGCCGGCCGGCCAGCACGGTGTCGATGTAGTCGGTGGCGACGCCCATGGAGTGGTACGTCGACCTGCTCCGGCCGAGGCGGTCGTCGTCGACGCGGTACGTACGGTCCTCGTCGATCTCGCCGCGCTGCGGGAAGGCGAGGGTGTACGTGTACGGGCTCTTCGCGGTGGCCTTCCAGCGGAGCGTGACCCCGCCGGTCGCCAGCCGGTCCAGCAACGCCTCGGCCTCGGCGGACTCGACGGCGAGAGCCGGGAGTTCGGCGCCGGTGCCGATGGTGGGCAGCCAGCGGCCGGGGGCGGTGCGGTGGGCGAGGACGGCCTTCGCGCCCGCGGCCTTGGCGTTGCGGACGTGCTGGGCGACGCTCGCCGTGCCGTCCGCGATGCGGACCAGGGCGATCTTGCCCTGGACACCGGCGGCCGCGAGTTCCTCGGCCGTTCCGGACTTGGCGTCGACGAGAGGCGCCTCGCCCGTTCCATCGAGGTTGACCGAGCCCGTCGAGGCGGTGACGGGGTGCAGGCTCCCGCCCCCGACGACGGCGAACTCGGAGATCAGCGGCGCCGCGGCCCGCCAGTAGCTGGCGAACTCGAAGTCCCCGTCGCTCGCCTCGCCCTCGACGGAGGCGTAGAAGCCGCGAAGGGTACGGCCGCCGGAGAGGGTTCCGGAGTGCCCCCAGGTGCCGTCCCAGGACCGCGCGAAGCTCAGCATCCCGCTGCGCACCTCGGTCGTGCGGTCGGTGCGCAGCCGCAGTCGGTGCGCTCGGCGGGCGTCGAGGACGACGGTGGTGTCCTTCGTCAGCTCGATCTGCGGGCGGCCCAGGTACGTGATCGAGTCGACGAGCCCGGTAGCCTCGCCGGCGTCGGGGGTGACGACGTAGCCGGACAGGAAGTAGCTGCCGGCGCGCAGCCGGTACGTCTGCTCCGCCGCGCCGCCGTTGTAGCGGCGCTCGCCGTCGGCGGTGTCGGTGCTGACGATGTCCAGTACGGAGGCGCCCGTGGCCGGCCGGCCGAGTCGGTCCACGGTCTTCACCCGCAGGGTGACGGTGCGCGGCTCGACGTACAGGGAGAACGGCGTGGAGACGCTGACGCCGTCGGCGGTGGCGAGGATCCGGCCGGTGACGTCGCCGTACTGGCCGGGCTCCAGCCGGGCGGCCGGGTTCAGCACGAGCGGGACCTCGACGGTGGCTCCGGCGGGGACGGTGACGCTGCGCGCGCCGAGGCGGGCGACCGGGGAGACAACCCGGGAGCCGTCGTTGCCGGTGACGCGCTGGAGAGCGACGTTCAGCTTCACCGGCCGGTCGCCCGTGTTGGTGTACGGAATGCCGACCGTGGTGCGGTCACCGGCGTCCTGGGGCCAGTTGAAGGACCCGCCCTGGACGGCCGGCGTGCCGAGCACCGTCGCGTCGACGGCCGACTTGACGGCGAGCCGGCCGCCGCCGGTCTCGCGGGCGTCGCCGGGGACGTCGGCCTTCGCCGAGGAGACGAGGGCGGCCTTGATCTGCTGGGCGGTCCAGTCGGGGTGCCGCTGCTTGACGACGGCGGCGGCGCCCGCGACGTGCGGAGTGGCCATCGACGTACCGGACATCGAGCGGTAGGCGTACACCCCGCGCCCGCCCGTGGCGGCGGCGGAGATGCCCACCCCGGGGGCGGCGATCTCGGGCTTGAGCGTGTGCGAGACGCGGGCCGGGCCGCGGCTGGAGAACGGGGCGGTGGAGTCGTCGCGGTCGACGGCGCCGACGGTGAGGACACTGGGGGCGCAGCCGGGCGAGGAGACGGTGTTCAGCCCCGGGCCGGAGTTCCCGGCGGCCACGACGAACAACGTGTCCGTGGACCGGGCGAGTTGTTCCGTCGCGGCGCTCATCGGGTCGGTGCAGTCGGTCGGAGCCGGGTTGCCGAGGCTCATGGAGACGACGTCGGCGCCCTGGGCGACGGCCCACTCCATGCCCGCGATGATCCAGGAGGTGGCGCCGGAGCCGGAGTCGTTGAGGACCTTGCCGTTGAGGAGGTCCGCGCCCGGTGCGACGCCCTTCTTCCTGCCGTCGCTCGCCGCTCCCGATCCTCCTGCGGTGGAGATCGTGTGGGTGCCGTGGCCCTGGAGGTCTCCGGTGCCGGCGGAGTCGGTGAAGTTGCGGGACGCGGTGATCCGGCCCTTCAGATCCGGGTGCTCGGCGTCGGCGCCGGTGTCGAGGACGGCGACCTTGGTGCCCTTGCCGTCGTAGCCGGCGGCCCAGGCGAGGTCGGCGCCGACCTGTGCGGTGGACCGTTCGAGCGTCGCCTCGACCTTGCGGTCCAGCCAGACCTTCGTGACGTCGGCGCCGGAGCGGGAGCGGCTCGAGGTGATGTCGGCCCAGAAGGCGGAGGCGTTCTTCTTGTCGGCCTTGAGGGCCACCCCGTGGGCCGCCTTCAGCACCGGGCCGCGTGCCGCGCCGCGCGGGGACGTCGGCACGGAGCGGGCCACGTCGACGGAGGAGTCGTAGACGGCGATCAGCGGGAGGTCCGTGGTGCGGGAGTCGTCGTAGCCCTGCCGGATCAGGCCGGTCACGTTGAAGAGTTCCTCGTCGACGCGGTCCGCGGCGAGCGGCTCGGCGGCGCCGTCGGGGTAGACGTACAGGTCCTTGCCCGACTGGCGGGTCTCGAGGAGCGGGACGCTGCCGTCGTCACCCGGCAGCGCCGTCGCGGAGGAGCGACCGGAGCGGTCCGTGGTCACCTGGACCCGGTCGCCGGTGACGAGGGTGACCGTCACGGCCTTGTCCGTGCGCTGCGCGGCCGCCTGCGCGCCGACGAGCGGTCTCTCGCCGGCGCCGCCGACCGCCGGTTGGGCGGCCACGGACGGCATGAGCGCGGTGACGGCGAGGACGGCGGCGGTCGCCGCCCCCAGGGCCGTACGCGATATCGGGCGCATCGTTCTCCCTTGGTCGTTGCTGCTGCGGTGGCGACACCTTGGCAAAGGAGACGAGCGGTGCGGAACGGCCCTCGCGGGCGGGAAGGTGCCGCGGCCGTTTCCCGCCATGGGGCCGGTGGAAGGACACCCTCCGGAAAGGGGGTCCGGAGTGCTCGGAGCAGTGGGACTCGACGACACGCAGGAGGCGGCGTACCGCAGTCTCGTTCGGCTCGGCGGCGCCGACGTGCCCGAACTCGCGCGTCGGCTCGCGCTCGCCGAGACCTCGGTGGCTGCCGTGCTGCGCCACCTCGAGGAGCGGGGCCTCGCGGCACGGCCCGACGCCGCCGCGGAACGCTGGGTGGCGGCTCCGCCCGGGGTCGCCCTCGGCGCGCTGCTCACCCGGCAGCGACAGGTGCTGGACGGGGCCGAACGGGCGGCGGCGCTGCTGGCGGACGCGTACCGCTTCGAGGCGGCGCGGCCCGCGGTGCACGACCTGGTGGAGGTGGTGACAGGGGCGACCGCTGTCTCGCACCGATTCCTCCAGCTGCAGATGGGCGCGGTGGAGGAGCTGTGCGTGCTGGTCACCGGCACACCGGTCGCCGTCACGCCGATGGAGAACCCGGTCGAGGACGAGGCCGTGGCTCGGGGAGTCTCCTACCGCGTGGTGCTGGAGCGCGAGGCTCTGGTGCTGCCGGGCCAGCTTTCCGAACTGGTCGTGGGGCTCGGGCGCCGGCAGGAGGTCCGGCTGGTCGAGAAGGTTCCGACGAAGCTGGTGGTGGCCGACCGCACGCTGGCGATGGTGCCGCTCGGTGACCACGGCTCCGACCCCGCCGCTCTGGTGATCCACGCGAGCGGGGTTCTGGACCTGCTGATGGGTCTGTTCGAGCGGGTGTGGAAGAGCGCGCTGCCGCTCCAGCTCGGCGGGGGCGGGAAGGTGATCGAGGACGAGCCCGTCGAACCCGCCGGACCCGATGCGACCGACCTCCAGATCCTCGCCCTGCTCCTGGTCGGTATGACGGATGCGAGCATCGCCAAACAGTTGCGGATGGGTCTGCGTACCGTGAAGCGGCGCGTGAAAGGGATGATGAACCTGTCGGGCGGCACCACCAGGATCCAACTGGGGTGGCGCGCTTACGAGCTCGGCTGGATCGCCGGCCCGCCGAGGGCACCGTGACGGGCTCGCCCCCACGGCGCCGCGCGCGGCGGAGCTCGGGGCGATGTCCGGTCGCACCGAAGGTTCGCGGTGGTCCCTCCCCGGGTCGGTAGGGGCTGCCGGGCGCCGGAGGCGCAAGGCCTTCCTCTCCGGTGTCCGGCGCCGTGTGCTCGGCGTACGCGCGTTCGGATAACCTGACCGTGCCGGGCGAGCCCGGCTCGGGTACAGGGGCCGCCATGGTGGAACGCAGGGGACGAACGGGCAGAGGCAGAACTCAGGTGAGAGACGGAGACCGGGCGTGTGCCCGTCGCGAGCCCGTTGGGAAGGGTTTCTCGGAACGGGCGGCGCAGGACGCCTGCCTCGGCCCGGCCCCGAGGGCGAGGCGCCGTGGATGACGTCGCGCTCACGGCCGCCGCTCTGTACGTCATCGTTCTCCTACGAGCTGGAGGGACGTTCGCCGTCGGGTGGCTCGCCGGTGCCGGGGCCAGGCGCAGCAGGCTCGCCGGGCGTATCTCCGCGGCCAAGTTCATGCGTGCGGAACACGCGATCCAGCGGTGGGGCGCGCCGGTGGTGGCCATCTCCTTCCTGACCGTCGGTTTCCAGACCGCCGCCAACTTCATCGCCGGCAGCATGCGCATGCCCCTGCGGCGCTATCTCCCCGCACTGTTCGTGGGGGGAGCGGCCTGGGCGTTGGTGTACGCGACCGCCGGGCTCGGGGCACTCGAGATACTGGCGCGACTGTTCGCCGAGCGGACGGCACTCGGGGTCGCCGCGGTCGCCGCCCTCCTCCTCGCGGTGTGCGGTGTGGTGGTGTACCGACGACGCAGGGCCGCTCGGTCCCCGTCCGCCGATGCCGCCGCCGAAGAGTCCTGAGCTGGTCCGGCACCACGCACGCCGCGCGGGAGCGCTGCCTCGGCCGGCCGTTCAGCCCTGACGTGAAGGGCCGCCGCGGGGGGCGCCGCGTCCTGCCGCGTCATGGGCCGCGAGCGCGGCGTGCAGGGTGACCAGATCGGCGCCCCGGGAGGCGTCCAGTCCGGTGAGATCCGTCGCCTTGCGCAGGCGGTAGTCCACGGTGTTCGGATGGACCTGGAGCCGGGCTGCTGCCCGGCGACGGTCGAGGCTGCAGGCGAGGAAGGTACGCAGGGTGGCGAGCAGTTCCGGGCGGGTGTCCAGCGGGTCGAGCAGCGCGGCGAGCCCTTCCCTGGCCGGGCTCGGACGGCTCAGCTGATATTCGAGCAGTACGTCGTCGAGCAGGTACAGTCCGGGCTCATGGCCGGATGCCTCGGCCACCTCACGTACCTCGCCGGCCAACCGGGCGGCGTCCGCGACGCCCTCCGGTGGCGCGGCGGCCGCCCCGGCCAGCACCTCGGCGCCGCACATCCGGCCCAGCTCGACCACCAGTCGGGAGAGCCGCTCCCGGTCCGCAGGGCCGAAGGCGGCGGCCGGCGCCTCGTACGGGACGAGGACCAGCCCTCCGCCGTCCGACAGCACGGAGAGCGCAACTCCCGCCGTCTGCCGATGCAGTTCGTTGCGCAGCCGCCGGAGTTTGCGGCGAGCGGCGACCGCGTGGTTCACGCCGGGCACCAGCTCGTCCGGGTGCCGTCCCACGGAGATGCTCAGCACCAGGTAGCAAGGCGGCAGACGGATGCCGGCGCGGTCGGCCGCGGCCTTGGGGCTGCCGCCTTCCAGCAGTCGGGACAGCAGCGACTGCAGGGCGACCTGCTGGTCGCTCAGCGCCGTCTGCCGCTCCTGCACGTACCCGGCGGCGACCGCACAGCTCACCAGCCTGAGATACACGAGCAGCTGACGCTGGACCAGTAACACGTCGCCGATGTCGCCCGGTTCGGCCGCCGGAAAGACATGGGCGGCGCACTCCTCCGCACCGAGGTGATAGGCGCCGACCACGGCCTCCAGCGGCACTCCCTCGTCGGCACGCCGAGCCGACGACTCGCGGATCGCCGCTTGCTCCGACTGATCCGGCAGCTCGCCGGTGCGCAGCATCTCGGCGAAGCTCCGGATGCCGCGCGTCACCTGTTTGGCGATGTCGCCACCGAGCTGTTCCGACGGCAGCCTTCCGTAGACGGGCAGTTGTTCGACGAGCCGGACCATGACCGCACGCTCGAGCGCACCGGCGGCGGCCTGGAGCCGGTCGTAGACCGGAACGCCGCCGAAGCGCGGCACCGAGTCGTGTGCCGCGGCGTTGGATGCGGTCACAATCCACCTCGCAAATCTCTGTTTTCCGCCCTGGAGACGCGGCGGCGCACCGCCTCCATCATGTTTCCGGGACATCTCCTACCGGTTGGTAACACGTCAGGCCGGTGAATTGCCAGACGTGGCGGACCGCGGCCGCGTCATGCATCGGATCTCCCCGTACGACCTGACCGCACCCCAGAGCCGCCATCCCCGAACCTCCACCCGCCGTACAGGAAGACCGTCACACCCCGACTCGCCTTCGCACCGATCCGGCGCCCGGAATCTCCGGGCAGGGAGCCGCCAACCCTCTGCCGGTCGTGCCGTTTTCGAGCCCTCAGGCCGGTCGGCCCCCCACTCAGGAATCGAGGAAGCCATGTCCAAGACGGCAGTTCGTCCGATTTCCATCGCTGTCGCCATCGCGGCGGCCATGACCGCCGCGCCGGCGGCCACCGCCACCGCGTCCGTGCAGGCCGCGACCACGACGACGGCCACGTCCGCCGCGAGCGACCCGTTCTACACCTACGACGGCAGCGAGCCCCTGTCGTCGTTCGCCCCGGGCGCCGTGCTGAAGACGCGGACGCTGCAGTACCACCTCGTCGGCATTCCCACGCCGTTGAAGGCGATCCAGCTGCTCTACCGCAGCACCGACGCCCAGGGACGCCCGGCCGCCAACGTGACCACAGTGGTGCGCAGCCTCACGGGTGACGGAAGCAGGGCCGTGTCGTACCAGTCGTTCTACGACTCGCTGAACCCGGAGGACGGGCCGTCCCGCGCCATCGCCGGCGACCTCACCCTCGGCGGCGTGATCCCCAACGCCGAGGCCGTCTTCATGACGCCGCTGCTGGCGAAGGGCTACACCCTCGTCATCCCGGACACCCAGGGCCAGCGGGCAGCCTTCGCCGCCGGACCCGAGTACGGAACCAACACCCTGGACTCGATCCGTGCCGCGACCGGTTCCGCGGAGACGGGGCTGAGCGACAACACCAGGTTCGGTCTCATGGGTTACTCGGGCGGTGCCATCGCCACGAACTGGGCAGCCGCGATGGCACCGGCCTACGCGCCGGACGTGAACCGGAAGTTGGTCGGCTTCGCCGAGGGCGGCCTGCTCGTGACCCCGGCGCACAACCTGAAGTACGTGGACGGGTCCCTCGCCTGGTCGGGCGTCATCCCCATGGCGATCATCGGCGTCTCCCGCTCCTTCGACATCGACGTCAAGCCCTACCTGAGCGGCTACGGCCTCAAGGTGTACGCGGAGCTGGAGAAGGGCTCCATCGTCAACGCCCTCGGCCGCTACCCGGGTCTGACCTGGAAGAAGATGGCGAAGCCCGAGTACGAGAACATCAACTCCGTCCCTGAGATCGTCACGGCGGTGAACCGGATCAACCTCGGCTCCGCCGCCACCCCGACCATCCCCGGGTTCATCGCCCAGGGCGACGCGGGCGTCCTGGAGGGAACCTTCAGCAACCGCCCGGGGATCGGCACGGGTGACGGCGTCATGGTCGCCGGGGACGTGCGCGCGCTCGCCCGGCAGTACTGCGCCACCGGCAACACCGCCATCACGTACCGGCAGCACGAGCTGCTCAGCCACGTCGGCGTGCCCGTCATCTGGGCCCCGCACGCGATGGACTGGCTCGATGCCCGCTTCGCGGGCCGGACGGCCCCTTCCGACTGCGGCCGCATCCCCGCAGGCAACTCGCTGGCACCGGAGGAGCCGACGTCGTCGTCCTGACCCCTGTGGTGGGGGCGGGCGGGGGACCGCGGCGGGGCCCCACCCCCGCGGACCCCCCGGGGGGGGGGCGCGCCCGCGGGGGGCCGGGGGGGTGGGGGAGGGCGCCCGAGGGGGC
>NZ_JBHJTL010000043.1:0-37247 GCF_042264065.1 Streptomyces sp. NPDC056222
CCATAAAAACCCCTCACGCGCCCCCCCCCCCCCCCCCCCGCGCGCCCCCCCCCCCCCCCCCGGGCGGGGCGGGGGGGGGGTTTACCCCGGCGCCCCCCCGCGCCCAGGGTGCCGAGGGACCGGATCAGGAGCTAGTGGAAGGTGTGCTCCTCGGCGGGGAACGCCCCGCCGGTGACGTCCTCCGCGAAGGCGCGCGCGGCGTCGCCGAGCGTCTCGCGGAGGTTGGCGTACTGCTTGGTGAACCGCGGGACCTTGCCGCCGGTCAGACCGGCCATGTCGGTCCACACGAGGACCTGGGCGTCGGTGTCCGGGCCGGCGCCGATGCCGATGGTCGGGATGTGCAGCGAGCGGGTGACCTCGGCGGCCAGCTCGGCCGGGACGAGCTCAAGGACGACGGCGAAGGCGCCCGCGTCCTGCGCCGCCTTGGCGTCGCTGAGCAGCCGGTGCGCGGCCTCGTCGCTCCGGCCCTGCACCCGGTACCCCATGGTGTTGACGGACTGCGGGGTCAGGCCCAGGTGGGACATGACCGGGATCCCGGCCTGGACGAGCAGCTCGGTCTGCGGCAGCGAGCGCTCGCCGCCTTCCAGCTTGACCGCGCCGACGCCCGCGTCCTTGACGAGCCGGGTGGCGTTGCGCAGGGCCTGGACGGGCCCTTCCTGGTACGAACCGAAGGGGAGGTCGCCGACGACGAGGGCACGCTTGGTGCCCCGGACGACAGCGGCCGACAGGAGGGTCATCTCGTCCATCGTGACGGGCACGGTGGTGTCGTAACCGAGGTGACAGTTGCCCATGGAGTCGCCGACGAGCACGACCGGGATCCCGGCCTCGTCGAAGACGGACGCGGTCATCGCGTCGTAGGCGGTGAGCATGGGCCACTTCTCGCCGCGAGCCTTGGCCGCGGTGATGTCGTGGACGGAGATACGGCGCGTGCCCTTGCCTCCGTACAGCGCCTTGCTGCTGTCGGGGGACTGCTTCGGGGCAGGCTGAAGCGTCATGGTGAACGGCTCCTTCGTCATCTCGAGGCGCCCTGACGGCGTCCCCGGATCACGTCCATGGTGGCACCTCGCGCCACGGCGCGGAAAGAGGGCCGGAGTGGTGCTGTTCACACCGCCGCAACGGAAGAAAGCCGCCGAGTACGGGCACGCGGGGATGGCTATGGACACGTCGTCGTGAATGTGCGCGTTCTGTCACAGCCACCCGCCCCGCGCCACCTGCAGGAACCCGCCGCGCCGCTGTGTCGTCCCCCGTGGCAGTACGGCAGGCCCGGCATCACCTAGTGTCGACGTCGGGTCACAGAGCAAGGCAGTGAGGACTGAGTGATGGCGCGGGTGGACATGGCGGAGACCGAGAACGGCGGCGCGGGGGACGAGCGCTCCCGGCCCCGGTTCCGGGCGGCGCTCGACCGCTGGCGCGGTGACCGGGGCATCTGGCGCCGCGGGATCCTCCTCGCCGTCTGTGCGGTGCTGCTCACCCTGCTGATGGTCTTCCACGCCGAGATCCCCAACCGGATCGGCAACCTGGGCAGCCTCACCGAGACCTTCCTGCCGTGGCTGGGCGTGCTCGTGCCGGTCCTGCTCGTCCTGGCGCTGCTGCGGCGCTCGGCCACCGCGTTGATCGCCCTGCTCCTGCCGACCGTGGTCTGGGCCAACATCTTCGGGGGGCTCATCACCGACAAGTCCGGCGCGGGCGGCGATCTCACCGTCGCGACCCACAACGTGAACGCCGACAACCCCGACCCGGAGGGGACCGCCCGGCAGATCGCCGCGTCCGGCGCGGACGTGGTGGCCCTGGAAGAGCTCAAGGGCGAGATGGTCCCCGTCTACGAGAGCGCCCTGGCGAGCACGTACGCGTACCACTCCGTGCAGGGCACGGTCGGGCTGTGGAGCAGGTACCCGCTGAGCGATCCCCAGCCGGTGGACATCGGTATGGGCTGGACCCGCGCCATGCGTGCCACCGTCGCCACGCCGAAGGGCGATGCGCGGGTGTACGTGGCGCACCTCCCGTCCGTACGGGTCAAGATGAACGCGGGCTTCACCGCCAACCAGCGCGACAACAGCGCGAACCTGCTGGGCGAGGCCATCGCCTCCGACCGGCTCGAGCGGATCATCCTGCTCGGCGACCTCAACGGCACCATGAACGACCGCGCGCTGAACGCCGTCACGGCGCAGATGCGCTCCACCCAGGGCGCGTCGGGCGACGGCTTCGGCTTCAGCTGGCCGGCCTCGTTCCCGATGGCGCGGATCGACCAGATCCTCGTGAAGGGCGTGGAGCCGGTCTCCTCGTGGACGCTGCCGGAGACCATGAGCGACCACCTGCCGATCGCGGCGCGCGTACGGCTCTGACGTCCGGCCCGGCACCGGCCCCCTTGCCCGGTGCCACGCCGCCCGGCCCGACACCCCGCCCCGGCATCGAATCGAGCGCAGGCCGAAACCCCCTCGTCACCTGAGGGAGGCCGACGGGAACATTTCACCTGAGAGTATTTGTTCAGTCGAAGAACTATTCGTCTGGAAAGGCTCTCCCCATGCCCCTGGCGCTGCTCGCGCTCGCCGTCTCCGCCTTCGGCATCGGCACCACCGAGTTCGTGATGATGGGCCTGCTGCCCAATGTCGCCGACGACCTCGGCACCTCCGTCCCCACCGCGGGGCACCTCGTCTCCGCCTACGCGATCGGCGTCGTCATAGGCGCCCCGCTGCTCACCGCGCTCGGCTCGCGCGTCCCGCGCAAGAAGATGCTGCTTCTGCTGATGGCGCTCTTCGTCGTCGGCAACCTGGCCTCCGCCCTCGCTCCCGGCTTCGGCTGGCTGATCGGCGGCCGTGTCCTCGCCGGGCTCCCGCACGGCGCGTTCTTCGGCGTCGGAGCCGTCGTCGCCGCACGGCTCGTGCGCGAGGACCGGCAGGCGCGCGCGGTGGCCACGATGTTCCTCGGGCTCACCGTCGCCAACATCCTCGGCGTACCGGCCGCGACCCTGCTCGGCCAGCACCTCGGCTGGCGGGCCACCTTCCTGGTCGTCACCGTCATCGGCCTGCTGGCCATGGTGGCGCTCGCCCGGCTCGTGCCGTACGTGCCCGTCGACGAGCGGCAGAGCCTGGGGCGCGAGATGCGCGCGCTCGGCCGCCCGCAGGTCCTGCTCGGTCTGCTCACCGCGGTCTTCGGCTTCGCGGGCGTCTTCGCGGTCTACTCCTACCTCGCGTCGATGACGACCGAGGTGATGGGCTTCGGGCAGTCCTCCGTCACCCTCGTCCTCGCCCTCTTCGGCATCGGCATGACGGCCGGCGCGCTCGCCGCGGGCCCGCTGACCGACCGGGCGCTGCGGCCGACGCTGTACGGCTCCCTCGGCGCCCTCGCGCTCGTCCTGGTCGCCTTCCGGTTCACGATCCACGTGCCGTGGCTGGCGCTCGTGACCGTCGTCGTCCTCGGCGCCGTCGGCTTCATGACCACCACCCCGCTCCAGATGCTGGTCATGAACAAGGCCAAGGACGCGCCGACCCTGGCCTCCGCCTCCAACCACTCCGCCTTCAACCTCGCCAACGCGGGCGGCGCCTGGGCGGGCGGCGCGGCCGTCGCCGCCGGCTGGGGCTGGACCTCCCCGACGCTCGTCGGCGCGGGCCTCGCCGTCGTCGGCCTGGCGATCGCCGCCGTGGCCGGACTGCTCGACCGGACGCGGACGGCGGAGGGCGCCTCCCGCGTCGTCGCGGGAAGCGCCCAGGCCGCCGAAGGGCACGAGCCCGCCGTCAGCGGCTCGTCGTCTCCCGCCAGCGGTTCGTGATCGGCAGCCGGCGGTCCTTGCCGAAGCCCTTCGCCGAGATCTTGGTGCCCGGCGGGTACTGGCGCCGCTTGTACTCAGCCGTGTCCACCATCCGCAGCGTCCGCGTGACCAGCTCCTCGTCGAAGCCGGCCGCGACGATGGCGTCCTTGCCCTGGTCGCGGTCGACGTACATCGCGAGGATCCGGTCCAGGACGTCGTAGTCCGGCAGTGAGTCGGTGTCCACCTGCCCCGGGCGCAGTTCGGCGCTCGGCGGCTTGGTGATCGAGCTCTCCGGGATCGGCGGGGTCATGCCCCGCTCCTCGGCCGCCCGGTTGCGCCAGCGCGCGAGCCGGAACACGGTCGACTTGTAGACGTCCTTGATGGGTCCGTACGCGCCGACCGAGTCGCCGTACAGCGTCGAATACCCCACCGCCAGCTCCGACTTGTTGCCGGGCGCGAGGACGATGTGGCCCTCCTGGTTGGAGATCGCCATCAGCGTCGTGCCGCGCAGCCGGGACTGCAGGTTCTCCTCCGCCAGACCCGTGAGCCCGAGCGCACCCATGTACGCGTCGAACATCGGCTCGATCGACACCGTACGGAAGTTGAGCCCGGTGCGGCGGGCGAGCTCGGCGGCGTCGCCGCGCGAGTGGTCCGAGGAGTACTTGGACGGCATCGAGACGCCGTACACGTTCTGCGCGCCCACCGCGTCGCAGGCGATCGCCGCGACCAGCGCCGAGTCGATTCCGCCGGAGAGGCCGATGAGGACGGAGCGGAAGCCGTTCTTGGCGGCGTACGCGCGCAGGCCCACGACCAGCGCCGAGTACACCTCCTCGTCGTCGTCGAGCCGGTCCGCGTAGCCGCCGGTCAGCTCCGGCTCGTACGCGGGCACCGGCTCCTCGGAGAGGATCACGCGGTCGATCCGCAGCCCGTCGTCCACGATGCCCGTGGGCGCGTCGGGGGAGGCGGCCGGCAGGTCGAGGTCGAGGAGCACACTGCCCTCGGAGAACTGCGGGGCGCGCGCGACGACTTCGCCGCTCGCGTCGACGACGATCGAGTCGCCGTCGAAGACCAGCTCGTCCTGGCCGCCGATCATCGCGAGATAGGCGGTGGTGCAGCCCGCCTCCTGGGCGCGCTTGCGGACCAGTTCGAGGCGCGTGTCGTCCTTCTCCCGCTCGTACGGCGAGGCGTTGATCGAGACGAGCAGCCCGGCGCCCGCACTGCGCGCGGCCGGCACCCGGCCGCCCTCCTGCCAGAGGTCCTCGCAGATCGCGAGGGCCACGTCCACGCCGTGGACCCGGACGACGGGCATGGTGTCGCCCTGGACGAAGTAACGGAACTCGTCGAAGACGCCGTAGTTGGGGAGGTGGTGCTTGGCGAAGCGCAGCACCACCTCGCCGCGGTGCAGCACGGCGGCGGCGTTCTCGGGGGACCCGGCGGGCCGCCCGAGCCGGGGCTCGGCGCGGTCCGAACGGTCGAGATAGCCGACGATCACGGGCAGCTCCCCGAAACCCGCGGCGTCGAGGCGTCGGGCGAGCGCCCGCAGGGCGTCCCGGGACGCCTCGACGAAGGAGGAGCGCAGCGCGAGGTCCTCGACGGGGTAGCCGGTCAGCACCATCTCGGGGAACGCGACCAGATGCGCGCCCTGCTCGGCGGAGTGCCGGGTCCAGTGGACGATCGCCTCGGCGTTCCCGGCGAGATCGCCGACGGTCGAGTCGATCTGATTCAGAGCGAGGCGTAGTTGAGGCACGCGCCCAGTGTAATCGTCAGACCGACGCTATGTCGTGGCGACGCCAAGCTCCGAGACGGATGTCTCCAGGTGGCCGGGTGATCGCGTGACCGGGTGGCCGGCGCGTCACGGTGTGCGGCGTCCCGGCGTCCGGCCGGTCCCGGTGTGCGGGACACCGGGTCCGACCGGGCGTCCGACTACTTCGTCGGGCCGGTCCAGATCGCTTCCTCGTGCTCGAGGATCGTCGGGCTCAGCTCGACCTGCAGCTCCCCGTCCGCCTTCGCCGGGACCGAGAAGGCGAAGTCGGCCTTGGCCTGCTTGCCGGGGAGCACGTTGCCCTGGAACATCTCCGTCGCGTTGCTGCCGTCGAAGACCGGCTCGGCCCGCGAGCCCTCCGCGTCGCTCGCGTCCACCAGGGCGCCGGAGACGTCGAGGGTCTTCTTGCTGCCGTTGACGATCGTGACCGTCACCTGGAACGCGCTGTTGCCCTTGGCGTGCCCGGCGGCGAACTGGTCGGGCTTGTAGGCGCGCGGCTTCGAGACGGTCACCTTGATCCCGTCCTCGTACGCGAAGGTCTGACCGAACTTCAGCGCCGCGGGGGCGGTCTCGGTCGGCGCGGCCTCCGTGGGCGCAGCGCCGGGCTCGGTGGGAGCGGTGGTGACCTTCTCCTGCTTCTTGATCTCCTTGTCGATGTCGTCCGCGATGTCCTTCACCGCGGTGACGACGACGATCAGCCAGACGATCGAGACGACGATGGAGGCCGCGCCGAGGACGAGTCCCGTGAGGGCCATCCCCTTGTTCGTCGCCTCGCCCTTGCGGCCGCGGGAGTGGCCGATGATGCCGAATATGAGGGCCAGCACTCCCAGGATCCCGCCCAGCCAGAACGAGAACGGGAAGATCGCGAAGAGCAGGCCCACGATGCCGAGGACGAGAGCGGTCACCCCGAGACCGTTCCGCGGCTGCTGGAACGGGGGCTGCGGGGGCATCCCGGGCATACCGGTCGGCGGCTGGCCCCAGGGGCTCTGGCCGGGGGCGTTCGTGGGCATGGTCATGCGCATCCTCCGAGGTGGCTGAGGTTTTGACGGTAAGCCAGATGATTATGGAGGAGCCACGTATTTTGTGTGCAACTCGTGTTCATGAGGCGAGAGTCTCCGATGTGCGCGGCGGCCGAACCCCGCCGACCATGGGCTCATGACGACCCGTGAGCATCGCGAATCCGGACGGATCCACCCCGACCACCGGAGCTAGAAGGCGCCCGAATAGCATCTCGTACCACTATGTCCAGAAGCCGTACGCGAACCGTCGCCGCCCTCCTGCTGTCGCTGGGCGCGCTCGCGTACACCGCCTGGGTCCTCGAAGTCGTCGTCCGGACCGGGCTCGACCCGATACGGACGTACGTCTCCGAACTCGCCGCCGCCGACCAGCCGCTGGGCGGGCTGTTCCGCGCGACCGACCTCGTCGCCGGCCTCCTCGTCCTCGCCGGGGCCCTGACCGCACTCGCGCTCCCCGGCCGCCGCCCCTGGACCGTCACCGGCTGGCTCGCCCTCGCCCTCTTCGGCGCCGCCACCGCCGTCGACTCCCGGCTGCCGCTCAGCTGCGCGCCCACCGCCGACCCGGAGTGCGCCGCGCGCGAGACCGCCGGACTCGTACCGGCCACCCACACGGCACACGCCGTCAGCTCCGGCCTCGCCATGACGGGCGCCCTGGTCGGCATGCTCGCCCTGACGATCGCCGCCCGCCGCTACCGGATCTGGCGGCCCCTCGCCCGCACCGGACCCCTCGTCGTCGCCCTCGAACTGGCCGCCACCGTCTGGACGCTGGCCGCCGTCGCCGCATTCGAGGCCGGCAAGGGCACGTTCTCCCTGGGGGCCGGGCAGCGGCTGCAGGTCCTCCTCGTGGCAGTCTGGCTCGCGATACTCGCCGTCTCCGTGGCCAGGGAGAGAGCTTGAGCATGTTCGTACGGGTCGGGGGCGTGGCCCACCACGTCGTCGTCGAGGGCGCCGGACCCGTCTGCGTGCTCAGCGCCGGCCTCGGCATGAGCTGGTTCGACTGGGACCCGGTCGTCCCGCTGCTGGCCCCGCACCGCACGGTCGTCCGGTTCGACCGCCCCGGCCACGGACTCTCCGCCCCGGCCGCCGTCCCACCCAGCGCCACCGGCGAGGCCCACCGCGTCGCCGGCCTCCTGGACGCCCTCGGCCACCCGGAGCCCGTCACCGTCGTCGGGCACTCCATCGCCGGTTTCCACGCCGAGGCCTTCGCCCGGCTCCACCCGGACCGTGCCGCCGGGATCCTCCTCGTCGACTCCTCCGTCGAGGAACACGCCCGTACACCCGCGGCGCCGGCGCTGCGCACCGCCGCCGCCCGCGGCCTGGGCACGCTGCTCTCGGCCGCCGGAGCGCCCGCCGCCCTCGGCCCGGCCGTCCGCCGCGCCACCGTACGGCTCTCCCGCGCCACCGGCGGGGACCCGGCGCCCGCCGAGCTCGTACGCCGCTGCTACGCCACCTCACGCGTCATGCAGGGCACGCTCCTGGAGAACACCCACTACCGCGCGGTCGCCGCCCAACTCCTCGCCCTGCGCGAGCGGCACCCGCTCCCGCCCGGCCTTCCCGTCACCGTCCTCGCGGCTCCGGACGGCTCCGCCCGCTGGGCGCGTCGGCAACGCGCGCTGGCCCGCCGGCTCGACGCCCACTACGAGGCGGTCGAGCCGTCGGGCCACCTGATGATGCTGGACCGCCCCGACGCGGTGGCACGGGCGGTGCTGCGCCTCGGTCCCGGTCAGCGGGACGCGTAGACGCTCGCGCAGAACTCCTTGATCTGCTCGTCGTCCAGATGCTGCGCCAGATCCGCCTCGCTGATCATGCCCACCAGGCGCTTGTTCTCGATGACCGGGAGCCGCTTGATCTGGTGGCCCGTCATCTCATGGAGTACCTCGCCCACGTCCGAACCCGCCTCGATCCAGCGCGGGGTACCGTGGGCCATCTCTCCGCAGGTGACCTTCGCCGGGTCGTGGCCCATGGCCACACAGCCGACGACGATGTCGCGGTCCGTGATGATGCCGCACAGCCGTTCGTTCTCGTCGGCGATGGGTAGCGCGCCCACATTGAGGTCGCGCATCATCTGTGCCGCGCGGTCGAGCGTTTCGTGCCGGGGGATCCACTGGGCCCCGGAGTGCATGATGTCCTTCGCCGTGGTCATGGGGTGCGTACCTCCGTCAGAACGTCGTCGTACGTACGTCCCCGAGCGTCAACCATTGTCCGCGTACGAAGCGGCCCCCGCGACCGCTGGGGTCACGGGGGCCGATCGTGGTCCTGCTCAGGCGCGCGGCTTCGCGCCCCGCGCCTTCAGCAGATCCGCCATGAGCGCGATCTCGGACTCCTGGGCGTCGACCATGCCCTGCGCGAGGTTCCGCTCGATCTCCACGGAGCACTTGTCCACGCAGCCCTGGGCCATGTGGACGCCGCCCTTGTGGTGGTCGGTCATCAGCTGGAGGTAGAGGATCTCGGCCTCCTTGCCACTGGCCTTCCGCAGCTGCTCCAGCTCGGTCTTCGTCGCCATGCCCGGCATCAGAGCCCCGTCGAGGGGACCGGTGTCGCCGTGCCCGTCCATGCCCATCCAGGCCATCGGCTCGGTGCCCGACTCGACCTTCGGCAGACCCCACATGTCCAGCCAGCCCAGCATCATGCCGCGCTGGTTGGCCTGGGTGTTGGCGATGTCGTACGCCAGCCGGCGCACCTCCTCGTCCTGAGTGCGGTCCCGGACGATGAACGACATCTCGACGGCCTGCTGGTGGTGGACCGACATGTCACGGGCGAAGCCCGCGTCCGCCGAAGCCGACACAGGGGTCGCCGGCGCCTCCTCGCGCTCCGCGGAGGCGACCGTGACGGCACCCCCGGCGAAGAGCAGCGCGAGGACGACGGCCGCGATCGACGCCCCGTGCGTACGGGTCAGCTTCACTGGGTGGCCCCGACACCGCCGGTGCAGGCCGCGCCCGGCTCCGGGGTCTGCGGGCCCTGCACGTACTTGGTGAAGAAGGCGTCGACCCGCGGGTCGCTCGCGCTGTCCACGGACACCTGCTTGCCCCAGGCGCTCAGCGTTATCGCACCGGCCTGGTCGTCGACCGGGCTCATCAGCGAGTACGGGGTCTTGCCGACCTTCTCGGCCAGCTTCTTCACATCGGCCTCCGCGGCCTTCTTGCTGTACGTGACCCAGACCGCGCCGTGCTCCAGCGAGTGCACGGCGTTCATGTCGGCGATCTTCGTCTTGTAGACGTCGCCGTCGCAGTTCTGCCAGACCTGGTCGTGGTCACCGCCGACCGGCGGCTTCATCTCGTAGGCGACCGGGGTGGTCACGTGGTTGCGGCCGAGCTTCTTGGCGTCCCAGGACTTCTCGTCCTTGATGGGGGCCTTGGCGGCTGCCTCCTGCTGCTCCTTCTTCTCGGACTGCTTGTTGAGCACATAGCCGCCGAAGCCGACGAGGCTCAGGACGACCACGGTGGAGACTCCGATGGTGATGAAGCGGTTGCGGCGCTCGCGGGCCTGCTCGGCGCGGCGCATCTCCTCTATTCGGGCGCGGCGGTCGGCGTTGGAGGAGCGGTTGGCGGCCATGGTGATGTCGTCCTTCTCGGATGTGGGGTGGCGGGGGGCGTGAGCCGTGGGGCGGAGCGGATGGGGCCCGTCGGCTATGTCCGCAGTACTTGAAGGACGTGCAGGTCCGGTGCGCGGGGCTGCGCGTCGGAGCGCGGCGCCCGGTCGGCGTCGTACGACGGTCCGAGGCGCGGGAACCGGCCCTCCGCGTGGTGCGGGGGGTCGAGCGGCGGCGCGGTGAGCACCGCCGGGCTGAGCGAGGGGAACAGGGAGCAGTCGCCGCGGTCGTACGGGCAGACGTATTCGTCCGCACCCGTGGTCCGCTGATGGTGCGCCTGCGCGGGCTCGTCGTGGGTTACGGCGTCGCCGACACCCAGACAGACGAAGAGCGCGGCGAGGAGCGTCGCCACGGCACTCACCAGTGCCATGGGACGCGCGCGCCGGGACAGGCGTACGAGTGGAGTGCCCCCCATGGGCGGAGATCGTAGTGGCCGGAACGCCTGGAGGGGACAGGCGGGGGGAACGTAGGGGAACAGACGCACGGAATCGGGCGGTCCCCCGTTACCTGAGTCACACCCGAGCAGGCACTATGGGTGTGCAACGTGCGCGAAACCATGTGGTGGGATGCTCAGGTGCCCCCCGATGTGCCCGAGGCGGTGGGAACAGGCGGCCTGACCAGCAAAGATGGGTGTGGAAATGGACAAGCAGCAGGAATTCGTGCTCCGGACGCTCGAGGAGCGCGACATCCGGTTCGTGCGGCTGTGGTTCACCGACGTCCTCGGCTTCCTGAAGTCGGTGGCCGTGGCGCCCGCCGAGCTTGAGCAGGCGTTCGACGAGGGCATCGGCTTCGACGGCTCCGCCATCGAGGGCTTCGCCCGTGTATACGAGTCGGACATGATCGCCAAGCCGGATCCGGGCACCTTCCAGATCCTGCCGTGGCGCGCGGAGGCCCCGGGCACCGCCCGGATGTTCTGCGACATCCTCATGCCGGACGGCTCCCCGTCCTTCGCGGACCCGCGCTTCGTCCTCAAGCGCATCCTGGCCAGGACCTCGGACCTGGGCTTCACCTTCTACACGCACCCCGAGATCGAGTTCTTCCTGCTGAAGGACAAGCCGCTGGACGGCACGAAGCCGACCCCGGCCGACAACTCGGGCTACTTCGACCACACCCCGCAGAACGTGGGCATGGACTTCCGCCGCCAGGCGATCACCATGCTGGAGTCGATGGGCATCTCGGTGGAGTTCTCCCACCACGAGGGCGCTCCGGGCCAGCAGGAGATCGACCTGCGGTACGCCGACGCGCTGTCCACGGCCGACAACATCATGACCTTCCGCCTGGTCATGAAGCAGGTGGCGCTGGAGCAGGGCGTGCAGGCCACGTTCATGCCGAAGCCGTTCTCGGAGTACCCGGGCTCGGGCATGCACACCCACCTCTCCCTCTTCGAGGGCGACCGCAACGCGTTCTACGAGTCGGGCGCGGAGTACCAGCTCTCCAAGGTGGGCCGCTCCTTCATCGCCGGCCTGCTCAAGCACGCCGCCGAGATCTCGGCCGTCACCAACCAGTGGGTCAACTCCTACAAGCGCATCTGGGGCGGCTCGGCCCGCAGCGCGGGCGCGGGCGGCGAGGCCCCCTCGTACATCTGCTGGGGTCACAACAACCGCTCGGCACTCATCCGCGTCCCGATGTACAAGCCCGGCAAGACGGGTTCGTCGCGCGTCGAGGTCCGCTCGATCGACTCCGGCGCCAACCCCTACCTGACCTACGCGGTCCTGCTCGCGGCGGGCCTCAAGGGCATCGAGGAGGGCTACGAACTCCCGGCCGGCGCGGACGACGACGTCTGGGCCCTCTCGGACGCGGAACGCCGCGCGATGGGCATCGAGCCGCTGCCGCAGAACCTGGGCGAGGCGATCGCCCTGATGGAGAAGAGCGAACTGGTCGCCGAGACGCTGGGCGAGCACGTCTTCGACTTCTTCCTGCGCAACAAGAAGCAGGAGTGGGAGGAGTACCGCTCCGAGGTGACCGCCTTCGAGCTGCGGAAGAACCTGCCGGTGCTGTAAGGGCAAGCCATAAGCAGTGCAACCCTGACGCGAGGGTTTGGGCCGACGGCGGACTGCCGGCGGCCCAGCCCCGTTCTGATCGCCCCGGGCCGTCTGTGGGCCGTCCGACGTCGGCCCTGTGCACTCCGTCGACGGTCCGCCGAGCGCGCGCCACCGAGCGCGCTTCTGCAGGTTTCCGCGGAGCTGTTCGAATCTGCCCGCGCGCCGGACGTCGGAGGGGCCCGTGCCGCCGACTGCCGCGCCGTCGGCGGCGTTCGCAGTTCGCCCTCGGCCGGCACGTCCTCCACCCGCGCCGGATCGGCATGGACCGCTGGGCGGCCATGCCCTTAGCCTGACCGTCGTTCGAAGATCAACGTGTCGGGCGGGTCTCCGGAACGCCGCTCGCAGGGGGGTGTGCCATGCACAGTAGGGGGAGCGCGTGATGTCAGGCAGAGCAGGGCTCGTGAAGGCGCTGGCGGTGATCGGGCTCGTGCTGGGGGTGATCGGGTCCATCACCGCCTGGTTCCTGTCGTTCGAGGGCTATCTGCCGGGCGACTCCATGGTGCGGACCTGGGCCACCGCGAAGGACCGGCCCAGCGATGGCAAGGCCAACGGCAGTTGGGTCGTCGGGGACGTCGCCGTCCGCAGCCGGTTCGATGCGGTGACCGGCTTCGGCATCGCCGACGGGCAGGACGGGAAGAAGCTCTGGGAATTCGTACCACCCGGCCGCGCCCAGATCTGCGGGAGCGCGCGTCGTGCGGGCGAGGGGGTCCTCCTGGTCGCGTACGGCACGGAGAGCAGTGCCACCAGCGGCGGGAGCGGCAAGCCCGCCTCGCCGGGCAAGGGCAAGGGCTGCTCGACCGTCCTCGCCTTCGACATGAAGGACGGGCGGGAGCTGTGGAGCGTCCCGCGGACCGTCTCGGACGGCCGGTTTCCCGGGGACGGATTCCTGGATGCGGGGGGCGGCCTGGCATTGATCCACCACGAACGGACCGAGCAGGAGGTGCGGACGCCGGGCGGCAACCGTTCCCTGCGCGCCCTCGACCTCCGCACAGGCAAGGCCCGTTGGACGGCGGCCGTTCCCGGCACGTGCGGGGTGTGGGAAACGTTCGTGGGCAAGGAACAGGTCCACGCCGTCCTGGCCTGCGGCGGGGAGGACGCGGACGGCCCGGGCTCCGACAGCGGCGGGGACGTCGAGCTGATGGCGGCGGCCTTCGATCGCGGCACCGGCGCCCTGAAGTGGAACGTTCCCATCGATGCCCGTCGCCCCGTGTCGACGGACTCCAGCGTGGTCATCGAGTCGGCCGACCCCTTGGTGCTGAGGGTGGTGCGGTCCTCGAACGGGAACTCGGGCGAGGCAACGGGCGCGTTCGTCTCCTTCGGCCAGGATGGGCATCCTCGGCCCGGCATCGAGCTCAGCGGCGACTACGGCCAGATCGACGCGGCGGAGGTCGTCGGCGAGCGGATGTACGCGCTGGCGTGGACCTATTCCAAGGGACGGCACTACCGGCTGATCGCCTTCGACCTGAAGACCGGCGAAGAGGTGTGGAACAACGAGTTGGACGAGCCTGCGGCCGGGCTGGCCGTGCGGGGCGACCGGGTCACCGTGCTGTGCGAGTGGTCAACCCAGGCCAGCGCCATCACCGAGCTGCTCGTGTACGACGCCGGCAACGGCGAGGAACTCGACGAGCGCCATTTCCGTGAGGAAGCGCCCAGCGGCTACTTCTTCGAGCACGACGGGCGGATCATCGTCGTCGGGGCGGCCGGCGATCATGCCTTCACCGCGTTCGAGCGCTGGTGAGCCGATGGCTGTCCTGCCGCAAGGCAGGCCGCCGGTCGAGGCGGGGGTAGTCGACCTCGACGAGGACGACTACCGCTGAACTACAGCTGCCCGGCCGGTCACGTGATCGGCCGGGCAGCTCCTACCGAGACCGGACGAGGGCGGACCGTCCGGTGTGAGGCAATACGCCCAGGGGGAGACGTGTTCTCAACCTCTCGACGGCGGCGGTGCTCAGAGACGGGTGACGTACGGCCCACGACCGGACCGTACGGATCCACTGAGCACTGCCCCCGAAGGGACCGATCACCCGATGACGCGCGCTCTGCTCGCCCTGACCGGCGGCCTCGCCGCCATGACCCTTGCCGTCGGTCCCGCGCCGGGACCCTGGGTCACCGAGGAGTTCCCGGCCGGCACCGCCCGGCTGATCGCCGCCGAGCGCATCGACGCCGACACCACCTGGACGGCGGGCTTCCGCAGATACGGCGAGGGAAAGCCGCAGTCCCTCCGTCCCGTCCTGTACGGCCGGGAGGACTCCTCGCGCCGCTGGAAGCAGATACCCACCCCACTGGACGACGCCCCGACCCGCATCAACGCGATCGGCGCGAGCCCGGAGGGCGACGCCTGGCTGGTGGGCGATGCCGACCAGGGCACACGCACGATCCACACCGCGCACCGTGACGACACCGGCTGGAAGCTCGCGCCCGCGCCCTTGCCCGAGTCCACGCTGACCGGCGGATTCCTCGGGGTGGACGCCGTGGACGAGGACGATGCGTGGGCGGTCGGCTGGACCCAGCCCGACGGTCCGCTCTTCACCTTCCACGGACTGATCGAGCGCTGGGACGGCGTGGCCTGGCGACAGGTGGCGCCACCCGCGCTCGACACCGACTACTGGTCGCTGTGGGGCGTCACGGCGATCGCCCCGGACGACGTGTGGGCCGCCGGCGCCATCGGCACCCCGGAAGGCCTCCGCCCTCTGCTGCTGCACTACGACGGGACGTCCTGGTCCCGGCAGCCCGCACCCGAACTCGACTCCCTGGCGGCGGAATTCACTTTGCTGGCCTCGAACGGACCGAACGACGTATGGGCTGTCGGCCGCGTCGAGCGCGGAGCGGACGGGAGGGACCACGGGCTGGTCGCCCATTTCGACGGCACGCGGTGGAGCGTGGTCGACGCCCCCGTCGGTCAGGGGCGGCTCTACGGCCTGAACGTCGCCCGCGACGCGGTCGTCGTGGTGGGCGACCGGAACGGAACCAAGCCCATCGGGGCGCGACTGCGGTACGGCCGCTGGCAGGCGCTGCGTCTCCCGGACGTGGGCACCGAGGGCACGGCGGCCGTCGACGTCGTCACCACGGGCCGTGCCCTCACTGTCGTCGGGGTGGCCACCAACAAGCCCGCCGCCGGGGAGGAGGACCCCGGGCCGTTCCCCTTCGCGATCAGGGGCGGATTCTGAGCGCGCCGCCGCGTTCCCGGGCAGCGGTCGGCGGATGGCTCCGTACGAGTACGAGCCCCGGATCCCGGGCCTGTGCGATGGTGGTCGTGTGACCAGCTTGGAAGATCTCGTTCGGCTGCGCCGGGCCCGTGACCTGATGGACCGCGAGTACGCGGAGCCGTTGGACGTGCAGGCCTTGGCGCGGGTCGCGCTCATGTCGGCGGGGCATTTCTCCCGGAGCTTTCGGGCCGCCTTCGGCGAGACCCCGTACAGCTACCTGATGACGCGCCGGATCGAGCGGGCCAAGGCGCTGCTGCGGCGCGGGGACCTGTCGGTGACGGAGGTCTGTTTCGAGGTCGGCTGTACGTCGCTGGGGTCGTTCAGCTCGCGGTTCACCGAGCTCGTCGGCGAGAGCCCCAGCGCCTACCGGGCCCGTGACCACGGAGACGGCGCCGCCATCCCCGCCTGCATCTCCAAGATCCACACGCGACCGGTCAGGAACGGAGAAGCGAAAGCCGACCCCCGCTCGTAGCGTGAACGCATGGACATCAACCTCTCTCAGTGCTTCATCGCCGTCGACGACCACGACAAGGCGCTCACCTTCTACCGGGACGCTCTCGGCCTGGAGGTGCGCAACGACGTCGGGTTCGAAGGGATGCGCTGGGTGACGCTCGGCGCACCCTCGCAGCCCGACGTGGACATCGTCCTCGAACCGCCGCTCGCCGACCCCAACGCCTCACCCGCCGACCGGGAGGCCATGGCGGAGCTGCTCGCGAAGGGCCTGCTGCGCGGTGTCATCTTCCGCACCGACGACGTCGACGCCACCTTCGAGCGCATCCGCGCCGCGGGCGGCGAGGTCCTCCAGGAGCCGGTCGACCAGCCGTACGGCGTCCGCGACTGCGCCTTCCGCGACCCGTCCGGCAACATGCTCCGTTTCGCCCAGCCCCGCGGGAAGTGAGCTCACCCACGCGGTGTCTTGATATACGCCGTTGACGCTCCGTCGGGGGCGGCGGAAACTGCCCCGATGAAGATCACCTCGTTCGTCACCGGGCGTCTGCTGCTGCATCCGCTCACCGTTGCCGAGGCCGAGCGGATCGTCGCGCAGGCGCCCGCACGGGAGGACCGTTGGGCGCCGGGGTATCCGGCCGACGGGGACCTGGCCGGGGCACGCGGGTTCCTCGGCGTGTGCGCCGCGCAGGGGGATCCGGGCGTGTTCGGGGCGTACGAGATACGGCGGCGGACGGACGGGGCCGCCGTGGGCGGGATCGGGTTCCACGGGCCGCCGGACGACGAGCGGTTCGTGACCGTCGGGTACGGGCTGATACCGGACGTACGGGGGCTCGGGTACGCAGCCGAGGCGCTGCGGGCACTGCTCGAACTCGCCAGGGAACAGGGCGTCGCCGGCGCGAAGGGCGACGCCGATCTCGCGAACGTCGCCTCGCAGCGCGTGATGGAGGCCGCGGGGATGCGGTACGCGGGGGAGGACGAGCGGGTGCGGTACTACCGGGTGGACTTCCCGCCGGTGGTCTGAGTCCGGACTCGGTACGGCCGGGTGGACTGGCCGCCCTGCGGTCTGAGCCCGGACTCCGTACGACCGGGTGGTCTGCCCGCCGGCGGTCTGCGTACGGACCGTTGGGCCTGACCACGGACGCCGGCCCGACCACGGACGCTGGCCCAACCGCGCGGGGCCTCGGCACCGGCGTGCCGGGCCGTGTCGCCCCCGCTCCCGCCGCCCCCCCGCCCCGCCCGCCCCCCCTCAGCGTTCCGACAGCTCCGCCGGGGCCTCCTGGATCACCCAGCCGTTGCCGTCCGGGTCCTGGAACGACATGAACGAGTTCCACGTCTCGCCCTTGCCGTCCTCCCAGCCCGTCTTGCCCACGTGCCGGATCGGGGTGACGTCCACACCGCGGTCGACGAGTTCCTTGCGGGCCGCCTCGATGTCGGTGACGCAGAGCTGGAGACCGTGCAGGGTGCCGGGGGCCATGTTCTTCGTACCGGGCATCGACGGCATCCCGCTGAGCATCGCGATCGAGCAGCGCGAGCCGGGCGGCGTCGCTTGGATGATGCGCATCCCGGGCGCGACCTCGTCGTCGAGGTCGATCTTGAAGCCGCACTTCTCGCCGTAGAACTCCTTCGCCCGGTCCATGTCGGTGACCGGGACGGGGACGACTTCGAGCGTCACGTTCATGCAGGTCTCCTCAGAAACGCCAGCGGGTCTGGCCGAAGGGCTCGCCCTTGGTGAAGCCGAACGCCGTGCGCGGCGCCACGGCGAACACCAGGGCCGTCCCACCGTCGCCCACGAACGCGCCGTCGCGCACCTCGAATCGCCAATCGTCGCCGTACTTCTCGACGTACGCCCTGGTCAGCGCCTGCAGGCGGGTCTCGTCGGTCACCCGAACGGCCGTACCTTCGACCACCAGATCGAAGCCCTCGGCGAGCGAGGCGGTCCCGGTGGTGAGGACCACCTCCTGGTTCTCCTCGAGGTTGCGCGCCTTGCGCTCCTCGGGACCCGTGCAGAAGTGCAGCGCACCCTCCGACCACACCGCGATCAGCGGAGTGACGTGCGGGCGGCCGTCCGGGCGGACGGTGGTGAGCCAGAAGACCTCGGCCTCGGCGAGCCGCGCGGCGGCCTCGGACCACTCGGCGGCGTGGGCCTTCGGGTCGCTGAAGCGGGGGTCCAGAGTGGTCTCCGGGGCCATGATCTCCTCCAGTGCGGTGCGGTCGGCGTTCCTACAGGGGAGACCGTGCACCGGCCCGGAACTCATCGCACGGCGGGCGTCCAGTGCAGTTTCCCGTCCAGGCCCATCGCCGCCACTCCGTCCACGACCCCGCCGGGAGCGCCGGAGAACAGGAACTTCTCCAGCGTCCAGAGCGGCCGGGTGCCCGCGCCCGCCGCCGGGGCCGTCGCCAGGACACCCGTACGGGAGCGGACCGCCAGCAGGCTCTGGCCGCCGCCCACCGGGCCGAAGCCGGCGACGCCGCCGGCCAGCTCGGTCACCGGAGAGGCGAGGGCACCGCCGGAGAGTTCGGCCGTGCGCAGGTCGCCGGAGGCGGGCTTGCGGAACCAGAGCCGTACGCCCTGCCCGTCGGGGACGGGGCTCGCGCTCAGGGCCAGCGTCGTCGCCGGCAGCCCGGTCCGCAGCGGTCCCGAGAGCGGCGCGCCGGGTCGCTCCTGCGACCAGGTGAGGACGGTCTTCGTCGTGCCGGCGAACGCGTGGATCCGGCCCGCCGCGTCCGTCGTGGCCACCGGGTCGCCGTGCAGGCCGTCGCCGCCCAGGGTGCGCCAGGGGCCCCACCCGCCGTCCGGGCCCTGCTCGCGCGCGGTCAGCCGGTGCCGGCTGTCGCGCAGCAGCACCGTCGCCCGGCCGGTGCCGTCCACGGCCACGGCCGGGGCGCTGATGTCGGAGGTGCCGCGGGCGTCGTTCTTCTCCGGCGTGCCGAGCGACCGCCACGGCCCGAACGCGCCGCCGGGCGCGGACTGCTCGGTCGTCACCACCTCACGGCCGTACGTCTGTGCCGAGCCGAGCGTCGTACGGGTGCCGAACACCGCGATCCGGCCGTCCGGGAGTCGTACGGAGGTCACTCCGCTGTCCAGGCCGTCGCCCGGGAGCAGGACCGGCCCCTGCCAGTCGCCGGCCCCGCCCGCGGGCTTCTTCCACACCGCGAGGCGCCCGTCGAGCACCGAGAAGGCGTGCAGGCCGCCGTCCGTGTCGCGCTGCACCCAGGAGGTGGAGGTCCCGCGGGCGTAGCGGATGGTCTCGGTCCAGCCCCAGCCGCCGGGGCGGCCGGCCACCTTGAGGTCGCCGCAGCCGGCCGGGTCGGCGCAGTCGTTGACCTCGTCGATCCAGGCGTACGTCTTCAGAGTGCTCAGCTTGGCGCCGGCCGACGCGGGGTCGAGGGTGCGCGGCAGCGTGCCGGTGGGGTACCCGAGGTAGTTCTGGACACCGAAGTGGGGACGGCCGGTGGTGCTCGCGTACCGCGCGAGGGCGGCCTGGGCGAACCGGGCGCCGTACAGGTGGTCCTGGTGGTCGGTGTACGTCCCGGTCTTGGCGTTCCGGCCCGGTGTCGGGTCCTGCATCCGCACGAAGGTGGGCCGGAATCGTGCGAGGAGGCCGGCGAGGGTGTCGATCACCTGCTCCCTCGTGTACGAGAAGTCGGTGTCGACGGGGGTGCCGGCGGCGCGCTGCGACTCGAGCGACTCGACCCGGCCGTTCCACAGTCCGTTCAGGCTGTGCGGGCGGTTGCCGCTGATGGAGCCGGCCTCGCGCATCTGGAGCCAGACCAGGCTTATCTGCGGCTCGGCGCGCAGGACGTCCAGCTCCGCCCGGGCCCCGCCGGCCGTGGGGATGACGACGCGGTCCCAGGGGCTGGTGCGGTTGCCGGTGGCCATCTCCGCGTAGGCGGCGCGTATGCCGTTCTGCCGGGCCTCGGCGAAGGCGGCCTTGTCGGGGGCGGGGCGGTGGGGGGCGCGGGGGCGGGCGTTGACGCCGTCCGACTCGCCGGAGGTCATGTATATGGAGGTCAGGGCCGCGCCCGAGCGTATGGACTGGGCGGTGTCCGGGTTCATGAAGTACAGGTCGTCGTCCGGGTGGGCCACGATCTGCGCCACGGCGACATCGGACGTCCGGACGGGCTTCGTCTCGCGTGCCGGGGCCGCCGCCTGACGCGGCGGGCGATCGGTCCCCTTCGACTCCTGGCTCGTCGGGGCTCCGGAGACGGTGCCGGATGAGAGATGGACCAGCCCCGCCAGAGAACCGCCCACGAGCGCGGTCGTCGTGAGGGCGGAGACGAGCCGGGCGCGGGGCGTCAGGGAAGGGCGACGGAGACGGACACGCATCGACGGTATGCACTTTCGAAGGACGAACAGGGCCGGGGCAGGACTTCGGCCAGGAAGAGGGACTTTCAAGGAGTACGGTTCATCGGCCGCGAATAGTGAGCAATGTGCGTGACATCACGTGTGATCCTCTGCGAAACGAAGGTGCAGAGTGATGTGTTATGCCCCATTTCGAGAGTTCTGCCCCCCGAGGCGACCGCGTCGGCCGCTGCGGATAGGCTCGATCAAGGCCCTTCGGAAGAGCGGCCGGGCGGATGGGTGGAGGGAGTCGCGGAATGACGGTGCCGGGGCGCAGAGGCAGTACCTTCACCCGGCTGCTGCGGCACGGGTTCACCGATCCGTCCGGCGCCGAACGTCTGCTGGACGTCCCCGACCTCGCCGCGCTGCGCGACGACTCCGTGCTCCTCGACGCGCTCGGTGCGACCGCCGACCCCGATCTCGCCCTGCGCGGCCTGGTCCGACTCGTGGAGGCGCAGCCCGACGAGGAGCGCCAGACGCTCACCTCCACGCTGCTCTCGGCCAAGCCCTTCCGGGACCGGCTCCTCGGTGTGCTCGGCGCCTCCGAGGCGCTCGCCGACCACCTGGCCCGGCACCCGAAGGACTGGCAGGCCCTCGTCACCTACGAGGCCGCCGATCTGCACCCCGGGGTCGCCGAGTTCGAGCGGGGCCTCGCCGAGGCCGTCGACGCGATCACCCTGCGGGTCGCCTACCGCCGCTGTCTCCTGGCCATCGCCGCCCGGGACGTCTGCGGCACCACCGACGTCGCCCAGACCGCCGCCGAGCTGGCCGACCTCGCCACCGCGACGCTGCGCGCCGCCCTCGCCATCGCCCGTACAGCCGCCCCCGCCGACGCGGCCCACTGCCGGCTCGCCGTCATCGCCATGGGCAAGTGCGGCGGCCACGAGCTGAACTACGTCTCCGACGTGGATGTGATCTTCGTCGGCGAGGCCGTCGAGGGTGCCGACGAGGGCAAGGCGATGCAGGCCGCGACCCGGCTCGCCTCCCACCTCATGCGGATCTGCTCCGAGACGACCGTCGAGGGCACCATCTGGCCCGTCGACGCCAACCTCCGCCCCGAGGGCCGCAACGGCCCGCTGGTGCGGACCCTGTCGAGCCATCTCGCCTACTACCAGCGCTGGGCGAAGACCTGGGAGTTCCAGGCCCTCCTCAAGGCGCGGGCGGTGGCGGGCGATCCGGAGCTGGGCGCCGAGTACATCGACGCCGTCTCCCCGCTGGTCTGGCAGGCCGCCGAGCGCGAGAACTTCGTCCCCGACGTGCAGAAGATGCGGCGACGGGTCGTCGACAACATCCCGGCCGCCCAGGTCGAGCGCGAGCTGAAGCTCGGCCCCGGCGGGCTCCGGGACGTCGAATTCGCCGTCCAGCTCCTCCAGCTGGTGCACGGACGCGGCGACGCCACGCTGCACAGCGGTGGAACCCTGCACGCCCTCGCGGCGCTCGCCGCCGGCGGTTACGTCGGCCGCGCGGACGCGGCCCAGCTGGACGAGGCGTACCGCTTCCTGCGCGCCATGGAGCACCGCATCCAGCTGTACCGGCTGCGCCGCACCCATCTCGTTCCCGAGGGCGACAGCGATCTGCGCCGCCTCGGCCGCTCGCTCGGCCTGCGCACGGACCCGGTCGCCGAGCTCAACAAGGAATGGAAGCGGCACGCCTCGGTCGTCCGCCGGCTGCACGAGAAGCTCTTCTACCGACCGCTGCTCGACGCCGTCGCCCAGCTCACCCCCGGCGAGACCCGGCTCAGCCCGAAGGCCGCCGGTGAGCGCCTCGAAGCGCTCGGGTACGCCGATCCCGTCGCCGCCCTGCGCCATCTGGAGGCCCTCTCCTCCGGGGTCACCCGCAAGGCCGCGATCCAGCGGACGCTGCTGCCGGTCCTGCTCGGCTGGTTCGCGGACTCCGCCGACCCCGACGCCGGGCTCCTGGGCTTCCGCAAGGTCTCCGACGCGCTCGGCAAGACCCCCTGGTACCTGCGGCTGCTGCGCGACGAGGGCGCCGCGGCCGAGAACCTCGCGCGGGTGCTCTCCGCCGGGCGTCTCGCCCCCGACCTGCTGCTGCGTGCCCCGGAGGCGGTCGCGCTCCTCGGCGACCCGGAGGGGCTGAAGCCGCGCGGCCGCGACCACCTGGAGCAGGAGATCCTCGCGGCGGTCGGCCGCGCCGGCGGCCCCGAGCAGGCGGTCGCGGCGGCCCGTGGCGTACGGCGCCGGGAGCTGTTCCGTACCGCGGCGGCCGACCTCATCGGCTCCTACGGGACGGAGGACAACCCCCGCGAGGCCGATCCGGGCGCGCTGGTCGACCAGGTCGGCCAGGCCCTCACCGGCCTCAACGCGGCGACGATCGCGGGCGCGCTGCGGGCCGCCGTGCGCGAGGGATGGGGCGACACGCTGCCGACGCGCTTCGCGGTCATCGGCATGGGCCGCTTCGGCGGGAACGAGCTCGGCTACGGCTCCGACGCCGACGTCCTGTTCGTCCACGAGCCGCGCGAGGGCGTCGACGAGCAGGAGGCCGCCCGGGCCGCGAACCAGGTCGTCACCGAGATGCGCAGACTCCTCCAGGTCCCCACGGCCGACCCGCCGTTGCTCATCGACGCCGATCTGCGCCCGGAGGGCAAGAGCGGCCCGATGGTCCGCACGCTGAAGTCGTACGAGGCCTACTACCGCCGCTGGTCCCTGGTCTGGGAGAGCCAGGCGCTGCTGCGCGCCGCCCCCATGGCGGGCGACGCGGACCTCGCCCGGCGCTTCATCGACCTGATCGACCCGCTGCGCTACCCGGCCGAGGGGCTCGGCGAGGACGCGGTGCGCGAGATACGGCGTCTCAAGGCCCGGATGGAGACCGAGCGTCTGCCGCGCGGCGCGGACCCGACGCTCCACGCCAAGCTCGGCCGGGGCGGTCTGAGCGATGTCGAGTGGACGGTCCAGCTGTTCCAGATGCGGCACGGCTGGGCCGAACCGGGCCTGCGCACCACCCGCACCCGGGAGGCCCTGGCGGCCGCCCACGCGGCGGAGCTCCTCCCCACGGAGGAGGCCCAGATCCTCGACGAGGCATGGGTCCTGGCGACCCGCGTCCGCAACGCGGTGATGCTGGTACGCGGCCGCCCGGGGGACACCTTCCCCTCGGACGGCCGCGAACTGGCCGCGGTCGGAAGGTACTTGGGCTACACCCCCGGCCATGTCGGCGAGATGGTGGACGACTACCGCCGCATCACCCGCCGGGCGCGCGCGGTCGTCGAGGAGCTGTTCTACGGGGCGTAGCAACGGACGACGCCGAGAGCCGTCACTGCTTCAGGTGCTCCTGGAGCAGGCGGCTCCAGGCCTTGTCGATCTGCGCGAACTCCTCTTGGCACCCCGCGGCGCGGGATTGCGGCAGGGAGCCGCCGGGGTTGTCCTCGGTCTGGACCACGCCCTGGTAGGCGGCCGGATCCGAGCCGTACAGCCAGCAGAGGGCGTTGTAGTAGCGCTGCGAATTGAGGGAGTGCACGTCTGAGACGTGTCCGCTGACGTCGCCTCTCTCCGTAGCGAGAGCCATGACGCCCCACGCCTGGATGGCGCTCTCCGCGTACTCCCGGTGGACCGAGTCGCCCGTGAGCAGGAGTATGGCGAGCTGATCGACCACGTCCTCCTCCCGTCCGGTGGGGGCTAGATCGAGCACGTCGATGAGGGCGTGCCCGAACTCGTGGAAGACAACCCTGTTGGAGAAACCGATGAGGTCGTCGTCGGTTTCCCGGGCCTGTTGGGCGGCGGTGCCCGTGGTGTTCAGCTGGCCGAAGAGGGACCGGTACATGCCGACGTATCCGTAGCAGAACTCGATGGTCTCTGTTCTCGGGTTCCAGGAGGCGTTGGCCTCGTCGCAGCTCTGTGCGACCAGGGGGACGTCTCGGGGCAGTCCGATCAGCGCGTTCACGTGCGCGGCCGCGTCCTCCAGTACCTGGTTCTGCTGGAGGAACTGCTGCTCGGCCAGATCGGCCTGGGTCTGGGCGGGTTGGTAGCCGACCACGAGAACGCCCGGCCCTGGCGCGGCTGTCGAATAAGGCACGCCGAGACCGAGCAGAGCCAAGGCCGTGAGCAGAGCGGTCGCCCAGGTTCGATGGAACAGCATCCTTGGTCTCCGATCGTCTCCGATCCGGATCACGGCATGCAGTGACTCGCTCCGAGGGCACGCATCTGGTCCGCCAGGGAGCCCTCTCTCTAAAGCATAGGCCTCTACGGGGTGTTCAGCAGCTTCCGGCAGTGCGCCAGGTACCCCGCGAGCGCCAGCTCGAAGGCCGCGTCCGCGCGGCCGTCGCCGAACGCGGCCAGTGCGTCCGCGAGTCTCGGGGTGGCCGTCTCGTCGGCGAGTTCCCACATGGCCTCGGGGGCGGCCATGTCGAGGGCCGAGCCCAGGACCAGGTTCTCCAGGGCGATGATGACCGGCATGACATCGGGCAGGGCGAAGCCCGCGTCCAGGAGGAGGCCGACGGCTCGTTCGTACTGGAGGAGCACCTTCGGTGCGCGGACCGGTGACGTGGTGAGCAGCGGGATGGCCCGCGGGTGCGCGGCGAACGCGGCGCGGTAGGAGCGCGCCCAGGCCGCCATGGCCGCGTCCCAGGGGTCCCGGTCGAGCGTGCCGCCGTCGATGGCGTCGCAGACCCGCTCGCGCAGCAGCTCCACGATCCCGTCCCTGCCGTCCACATGGTGGTACACCGAAGCCGTCTGGGTGCCGAGCCGTCGCGCGATCTGCGGGACGCTGAAGTCGCCCTGCTCGTCGACGAGTTCGAGCGCCGTCGTGGTGATGCGCTCCCGGTCGAGCAAAGGGGTCCGCGGCCGTCCCATGCATCCGCTCTCTCTGTGAGGTCTTCCCGTACACCGTGACGGAGGCTACATTGCCGCAAACCGAAAGCCTTTAGGTTTCCTTTCGCGGAAGGGCTTCCCCTCCCATGTCCTCATCCACCTCCGACGCGCCCAAGGGGCTGAGAACCGGCACCCTCTCCACCGCCGACATCTCCTTCTTCGTCGTCTCCGCCGCCGCCCCGCTCACCGTCATGGCCGGCGTCGCCCCGATCGCCGTCGTCCTCGGCGGCATCGGCGCACCCGCCGGCTATCTCCTGGCCGGCGTCACCCTGGCGGTCTTCGCCGTCGGATTCACCACCATGAGCCGCCACGTGAAGAGCGGCGGCGCCTTCTACGCCTACATCACCCGCGGCCTCGGCAAGCCCGTCGGCATCGCCGCCGCGCTGCTCGCCATGCTCGGCTACAACGGCATGGAGATCGGCGTCTACGGGCTGCTCGGCACCGCCACCGCCGACACCGCCCAGGCTCTCTGGGGCGTCGACATCCCCTGGCTTCCCGTCTCTCTCGCCGGGCTCCTGCTCATCTGGTACGGCGGCTTCCGCTCCATCGACTTCGGCGCCAAGCTCCTCGGCGTCCTGCTCGTCGCCGAGACCGGCATCCTCGTCCTGCTCGCGGGCGGCGTGCTCCTCGACGGCGGGGCGAACGGGCTCTCCCTCGCCTCGTTCACGCCCGGCAACGTCCTCGTCCCAGGCAGCGCGGCCGTCCTGGCCTTCGCCTTCGCCGCCTTCACCGGCTTCGAGTCGACCGTCATCTACCGCCGTGAGGCCCGCGACCCGAACCGGACCGTCCCCCGCGCCACCTACATCGCCGTCACCTTCCTCGGCCTCTTCTACGCCTTCGTCGTCTGGACCGTCATCCAGGCGTTCGGCGACGACACGGTGGTCCGGGCCGCGACCGACGACCCCGGAGGCCTCTTCTTCGCCGCCATCACCACCTATGTGGGCGCCTGGGCGGCCGATCTGATGCACATCCTCATCGTCACCAGCGTCCTCGCCTCACTCCTCGCCTTCCACAACGCGATCAACCGCTACGGCCTCGCCCTCGCGGAGGAGGGCGTCCTGCCGAAGGCCCTCGGCCGCGTCCACCCCCGCCACCGCTCCCCGTACCTCGCCGGCATCCTGCAGACCGCCCTCGGCGCGGCCGTCGTCCTCGCCTTCGCGGCCGCGGGAGCCGACCCGTACCAGCAGCTCCTGCTCTGGGTGAACACCCCCGGCATGATCGGTCTGATGGTGCTCCAGCTGCTCGCCGCGCTCGCCGTGCCGCTGTTCTTCCGCCGGATCAGCCACGACGAGGGACCGCTGCGCACGGTGGTGGCCCCCGTCACCGCCTTCGTCCTGCTCGCCGGGGCGATCACGCTCGTCGCCCTCAACGTCGAGCTGTTCACCGGCGCCTCCGCCACCGTCAACACCGTCCTGCTCGCCCTCGTCCCCGCCGTCTTCGTCCTCGGACTCCTGCTGGCGTACCGCCTGCGCCGTACGCGCCCCGAGATCTACGCGAACTTCGCCGCGGAACCCGAAGCCGACGAGCCCGAGACCGTAGAGCCCGAAGCCGCAGCGCCCGAAACCGAGAAGACCGCAGAAGGAGCATCGTCGTCGTGTCCGCACCCGACCTCGTCCTCGTCAACGCCCGTGTCCGCGATCCCGAGCTCACCGGCGCCACTGCCGTCGCCGTCCGCGACGGACTGATCACCGCCGTCGGAGACGACACCGATGCCCGCGCCTGGCGCGGCGCGGGCACCGAGACGGTCGACCTCGGCGGCGCCACCCTCACCCCCGGCCTCACCGACGCCCACAGCCACCCCGTCTGGGGCCTGGAGATGTTCACGGGCACCGACCTCTCCGGCGTACGGAACCTGGACGAGCTGCGCGCGGTTCTCGCCACGGCAGAGCGCCGCGACGGCTGGATCATCGGCTTCGCCCTCGACCACAACGTCTTCGGCGGCCGGCCGATCCACCGCGAGCTCATCGAGGACGTCCTCGGGGGTGCCCCCGCCTTCCTGCGGCTCTACGACGGCCACTCCGCCCTCGTCGGCGAGGCGGCCCTGAAGGCCGCGGGCATCCACGGGCCGCGTGCTTTCGCGCAGCGCTCCGAGATCGTCTGCGACGACGAAGGGCGGCCCACCGGCCATTTGATCGAGCACGCCGCCATGGACCTCATGACGCCCGTGCTCCCCACCCGGCCCTACGCCGAGCGACGCGACCGGCTCGTCGAGCTGCTGACCTCGATGGCCGCCACCGGACTGACCGGCGCCCATGTCATGGACCTCGGCGGCCACGACGTTCCCGGCCTGCTCACCTCCCTGGAGGCCGACGGCGATCTGCCGCTGCGCCTGAGGCTCGCCCCCTGGTGCATGCCCGGTGCGGATCCGGAGGAGCTGGCCGAGCTCGTACGGCTCCAGGAGCGGTCGGGGCGGCTGTGGCGGGTCGGCGGGGTGAAGTTCTTCATGGACGGCACCGTCGAGGGCGGCACCGCCTGGCTGGAACACGCCGACTGCCACGGCCAGGGCACCGACGCCTTCTGGCCCGACCCGGCCGCGTACTCGGCCGCCGTACGCCACTTCCACGAGGCCGGGGTCGGCACCGCCACGCACGCCATCGGCGACGCGGCCGTCCGGCACGTCCTCGACACGGTGGAGGCACTGGGTGCCGGTGGGGCCCGGCACCGGATCGAGCACATCGAGACCGTCCCGGACGGCGAGCTCGCCCGGTTCGCCGCACTCGGCGTCGTCGCCTCGATGCAGCCCCCGCACACCGCCTACACCCGCGCCGACCACACGGACGAGTGGTCCAAGCGGCTCGGTGACGAGCGGGCGGACCGCGCCTGGCGCTGCCGGGACCTCCGGGACGCGGGCGCGTACCTCGCGCTCGGCTCGGACTGGCCGATCGCCCACTACGACGCCCGTCAGGTCCTGGCCACCGCCCGGGCCCCGCGCGGCGCCGCCTCGGCCCGCCCGGGCCTGACCGGTCTCATGGCGCTGGAGGGCATGACCACGCACGCGGCGGTCGCGGCGGGCGAGGAGAAGGTAGCGGGGCGGATCGCACCGGGCCACCGGGCGGATCTGACCGCGTTCACGGTCGACCCCGTGACGGCACCCGGCGACGAGACCGCACAGGCGCCGATCCGGCTCACGACGGCCGGCGGAAGGATCACGTACCGGAGCTGACCTTCGACGAGGCACGCGCGCGGTCCGTCTCCGCCTCCGGAGGCGGGCCGCCCTGTGCCACGGGTGCGGCCGTTTCCACCAGCTTGGGCAGGCGCTGCGGCAGCGCGCCGTACCAGAAGTAGGAGACGGCGAAGCCGAAGGCCAGGCAGATCATGCCGCCCACCGCGTCCAGCCAGAAGTGGTTGGCGGTGGCGACGATCACGACCAGGGTCGCGGCCGGATAGAGCAGACCGAGGATGCGCGCCCAGGGCGCCGAGGCCAGCGCGAAGATGGTCAGACCGCACCACAGGGACCAGCCGATGTGCATCGACGGCATGGCCGCGTACTGGTTCGACATGTGCTTCAGGTTGCCCGAGGCCATCGAACCCCAGGTGTGGTGCACCAGGACCGTGTCGACGAAACTCTGGCCGTTCATCAGCCGGGGCGGCGCGAGCGGATACAGGTAGTAACCGACCAGTGCCACACCGGTGGTGGCGAACAGGACCGTACGGGACGCGGCGTAACGACCCGGCTGCCATCGGTACAGCCACACGAGCACACCGATCGTCACGACGAAGTGCAGCGTGGCGTAGTAGTAGTTCATCGACACGATCAGCCATGTCACCGAATTGACGGCATGGTTGACGGTCTGCTCGAAGGCCAGCCCGAGGGATTTCTCCACGTCCCAGATCCAGTCGGCGTTCTTCAGCGCCTGGGCCTTCTGCTCCGGTACCGCGTTGCGGATGAGCGAGTAGGTCCAGTAGCTGACGCCGATCAGCAGGATCTCGAACCAGATCCTGGGACGTCGGGGCGCGCGAAGGCGTGCCCGCACTCCGCCACCGTCCGAAATGGGTGACGGGGCGGCCGCCGTCCGGCCTTCCAAACTCTTCACGGTCGATTCACCCATAGGAGGAGAGTCTGCCAGATCCACGCCCCCCGTCCGATCATCCCTCGGACGGGTTCGGGTCGCACACGCTCCGACTTGAGAGGGAGCCCCGGCTCAGTGGTTGCCCTGATGCGGCGCGGAAGCGGTTGAACCGCGAACGACCAGCTCAGGCATGAAGACGAACTCGCTGTGCGGCGCGGGGGTCCCCCCGACCTCCTCGAGCAGCGCCCTGACCGCCGCCTGCCCCATCGCCTGCACGGGCTGCCGGATGGTGGTGAGCGGCGGATCGGTGAACGCTATGAGCGGCGAGTCGTCGAAACCGACGACGGAGACGTCCTTGGGGACCTGGAGCCCCTGCTGGCGGGCGGCCCGGATGGCACCGAGTGCCATCATGTCGCTCGCACACACGACGGCCGTGCAGCCCGCGGAGATCAGGGCGCCGGCGGCGGCCTGCCCGCCCTCCAGGGTGTACAGCGAGTGCTGGATCAGCTCCTCGGACTCCTCGGGGGAGAGGCCGAGCCGCTCCTTCATCCCGCGCTGGAACCCCTCGATCTTGCGCAGCACGGGCACGAACCGCTTCGGCCCCACGGCGAGCCCGATCCGGGTGTGCCCGAGCGCGGCCAGATGCGTCACGGCCAGCTGCATCGCGGCCCGGTCGTCGGGCGAGACGAAGGGCGCCTGCACCTTGGGCGAGAAGCCGTTGATGAGGACGTACGGGACGCCCTTGCCACGCAGCTGGTCGTAGCGCGTCATGTCGGCGGTGGTGTCGGCGTGGAGCCCGGAGACGAAGATGATCCCGGAGACGCCCCGTTCGACCAGCATGTCGGTGAGCTCGTCCTCGGTGGACCCGCCGGGGGTCTGGGTGGCGAGGACGGGGGTGTAGCCCTGACGTGTCAGGGCCTGCCCGATGACCTGCGCGAGCGCAGGGAAGATCGGGTTGTCCAGTTCGGGGGTTATCAGCCCGACGAGCCCGGCGCTGCGCTGACGCAGTCGTACGGGCCGCTCGTATCCGAGGACGTCGAGTGCGGCAAGCACGGATTCACGGGTGGCCGCGGCCACACCGGGCTTGCCGTTGAGCACGCGGCTGACTGTGGCTTCACTGACCCCCGCCTGGGCTGCGATGTCGGCAAGCCGCGCGGTCATGGGATTGGACTGTACCGGTCGCATGTCAGATTGCCCACCAAACGCAGGAGTCGGCGGGAACCCGGACGTTGCGCCCATCGATCGCGCGGACCGTCAACTCGCCCGCCGGGGAGGGAAGTACGGGGCCGGAGCCGCCGCTTCCCCTGCCGCCGAGGGTGCCTTCGGCCACCGGTCCGCGGCCGTCACCGGACCCGGCCGAGCCGCTCTCGGCGGCCGCCGTCACGGGGGCCTCACTGCTCAGGAGCGGCTTCCCGGCCAACGGCAGAACCACGTCCCGCGCCGTCGTGTTGAGGACGACCGCCACGTCGCCTTCCGGGGAGCGTCGGCGGAACGCCAGCACCCCTTCCGGGAGGGCGTCCAGCCACTCCACCGCGTCGCCCGCGCCCAGGGCGGGGTGCTCCCTGCGCAGGCGCAGCGCGCGGCGGTAGAGCTCCAGGGTCGAGGACGGGTCGCCGGTCTGGGCGGCGACGCTGAGCGCGGGCCACTCCGTGGGCTGCGGGAGCCAGGAGCCGGCCGGACCGAAGCCGTACGACGGGCCCTCGGCGGTCCACGGCAGCGGGACCCGGCAGCCGTCGCGCAGCCCGTCCTGGCCGTCGCCGCGCCAGAACGCCGGGTCCTGGCGGAGCTCGTCCGGCAGGTCGGCGACCTCGGGCAGGCCCAGCTCCTCGCCCTGGTAGACGTAGGCCGAGCCGGGCAGCGCCAGCATCAGCAGGGCCGCCGCCCGCGCGCGCTCCAGGCTCCCGTACCGCGTGGTGTGCCGTACGACGTCGTGGTTGGAGAGCACCCAGGTCGTCGGCGCCCCCACCGAGGCCGTCGCGCGCAGTGACGCGTCGACGACCGACCGCAGCGCCTCCGCGTCCCACGGGCAGTTCAGGAACTGGAAGTTGAACGCCTGGTGCAGCTCGTCGGGGCGTACGTACAGGGCGAGCCGCTCCGGCGTCGGCGCCCACGCCTCCGCCACCCCGATGCGGTCGGGGCCGTAGGACTCCAGGAGCCGGCGCCAGCCGCGGTGGATCTCGTGCACCCCGTCCTGGTCGAAGAAGGGCAGCCGCTGGGTGCCGATCAGCTTCGCCTGCTGTCCGCGTCCGATGTCGGGCAGGCCCTCCGCCTTGACCATGCCGTGGGCGACGTCGATCCGGAAGCCGTCCACCCCGAGGTCCAGCCAGAACCGGAGCACGGAGTCGAACTCGGCCCGCACCTCGTCGTTCGTCCAGTCCAGGTCCGGCTGCTCGGGCGCGAACAGGTGGAGGTACCAGGATCCGTCCGCGACCCGCGTCCACGCCGGGCCGCCGAAGACGGACTCCCAGTCGTTGGGCGGCTGCGCTCCGTCCGCGCCCCGCCCCGGCCGGAACACGTACCGCTCCCGGCCCGCCCCGGCGAGTGCCGCCTCGAACCAGGGGTGCCGCTCCGAGGTGTGGTTCGGGACGATGTCCACGATGACCTTCAGGCCGAGCCCGTGCGCCGCGCGCACCAGGTCGTCGGCGTCCGCCAGGTCCCCGAAGAGCGGATCCACCGCCCGGTAGTCCGCCACGTCGTAGCCGCCGTCCGCCTGCGGGGAGGCGTAGAACGGCGTCAGCCACACCGCGTCCGCGCCGAGACCGGCGATGTGCGGCAGCCGCTCCCGTACCCCGCGCAGGTCCCCGATCCCGTCGCCGTCGCTGTCCGAGAAGGAGCGGACGTACACCTGGTAGATGACGGCGTCCCGCCACCAGCCGGTGCGGCTGTCGCAAGGACTTGCAAGGTTCGACGGCGACGGTGAGGTGAGCTCGTGGGCCATGTGCGGTGCCCCTCTCGCGTGTTCCGGATGTGGGTCGTCTTCCTGCCCAACGAGGTCAAAGCGGACATGAAACGGGCCTGCAAGCGGTCATGAAAAGGTTTGCAGGCCGTCCCGCACCCCGCAAGAGGCCCTCGAATGCCGCTGTCAAGCGACTCGTCGGCAACCTTCAGGACACGCCGATGTAACGATCGCCGCTCCTTGCAGAAAGTTCTCGCAAGCTCTTTCGGCTCGTTTTCATCCCTGTTACGTTCCTGGCAACCCGGCGCGCCGCGAGGGAGCGGTCGCATGAGGCAGGTTCCAGCCCCTCGTCCCCCCGGGATCAGTTGAAGGAGTTCACATGCGGCGTGGCATAGCGGCCACCGCGCTGGTCGCGGCCCTGGGCGTGACCCTGGCGGCGTGCGGAAGCGATGACGGCAACGGCGGCGGCGGCTCGAAGGGCTCGGGCGAGCTCTCCGGCACCGTGACCTGGTGGGACACCTCCACGGTCGGCAGCGAGGACAAGGTCTTCAAGAAGCTGGCCGAGGACTTCACCAAGAAGCACCCGAAGGTCACCGTCAAGTACGTGAACGTGCCGTTCGGCGAGGCGCAGAACAAGTTCAAGAACGCCGCCCAGTCCGGCAGTGGCGCCCCCGACGTGATCCGCTCCGAGGTCGCCTGGACCCCGGACTTCGCGAACCTCGGCTACCTCGCGCCGCTCGACGGCACCGCCGCGCTGAAGGACGACAAGGACTTCCTCAAGCAGGCCTCCGCCTCCACCAAGTACAACGGCAAGACCTACGGCGTGCCGCAGGTCATCGACTCCATGGGCATCTTCTACAACAAGAAGATCTTCAAGGACGCCGGCGTCGACGTCCCCAAGAGCGTCGACGAGCTCAAGTCCGTCGCCACCAAGATCAAGGAGAAGACCGGCAAGACCGCTCTCTACCTGCGCGGCGACGACGCCTACTGGTTCCTCTCCTTCCTCTACGGCGAGGGCGGCGACATGGCCAACGCCGAGCAGAAGAAGATCACCATCGACAACGCCGCCGGCGTGAAGGCCTTCTCCACCGTGAAGGACCTGGTCGACTCGAAGGCCGCGATCACCGACGCGACCAACGGCTGGGACAACATGCAGGCCGCCTTCAAGGACGGCAAGGTCGCGATGATGATCAACGGCCCGTGGGCCGTCTCCGACACCTACGCGGGCAAGGAGTTCGCCGACAAGGCGAACCTCGGCATCGCGCCGGTCCCCGCCGGCTCCGCCGGCCAGGGCGCCCCGCAGGGCGGCCACAACCTCGCCGTGTACGCGGGCTCCAAGAACCTGGACGCCTCCTACGCCTTCGTCGAGTACATGACCTCCGTCGAGGCGCAGACCACCGCCGCCAAGGAGCTCAGCCTGCTCCCGACCCGCGAGTCCGTCTACATCAAGCCGGACGTCGCGAGCAACGAGATGATCGGCTTCTTCAAGCCGGTCGTCGAGAAGGCCGTCGAGCGCCCCTGGATCCCCGAGGGCGGCAGCCTCTTCGCGCCGCTGCAGACCGAGTACACCAAGGTCCTCACCAACCAGGCCACCCCGGAGCAGGGCGCCAAGGCGACGGGTGACGCCTACCGCAAGCTCCTGAAGGACTGGAAGTAACTAGGAAGGCAGGCCGGCTGATGGCTGTGGACACCAGCAGCCAGTCGGCGGTGAAGGCCGCGGGCGACGACGCCCGCGGCCGCCACCGTGGTACTGGCACCCCCGGGGGAAAGGTGCGCCGTTCCCTCTCCACACACTGGTACGCCTGGGCGATGGTCGCTCCGGTGGTGATCGTGATCGGCGTGATCATCGGGTACCCGCTGGTACGCGGGATCTACCTCTCGCTCACCGACGCCAACGAGCGCAACGTCGCGCGGAGCATCGGCGTCAACGAAATCCCCGCGACCTACGAGTTCGTCGGCCTGGACAACTACGTCGAGGCCCTCACCGGGGGACAGTTCTTCAGCACCCTCGGCTGGACGCTGGTGTGGACGGTGTGCTGTGTCTCCGTCACCTTCGGCCTCGGCCTCGGCCTCGCCAACATCCTCAACCGCAAGATCGCCGGCCGCTCCTTCTACCGGATGATGCTGATCCTGCCCTGGGCGGTGCCCGGCTTCGTCTCGGTCTTCGCCTGGCGCTTCCTGTACGACGAGCGCCGCGGCATGCTCAACCAGATCCTCGCCGGCGGCGGCATCGACGCCGTGCCGTGGCTCAACGACCCCACCTGGGCCAAGTTCTCGGTCATCGCCGTCAACGTCTGGCTGGGCGTCCCCTTCATGATGGTCGCCCTGCTCGGCGGACTGCAGTCCATCCCCGGTGAGCTCTACGAGGCCGCCGAGATGGACGGTGCGAACGCCTGGCAGCGCTTCCGGAACATCACGCTTCCCGGGCTGCGCTCGGTGTCCACCACCGTGATCCTGCTGAGCACCATCTGGACCTTCAACATGTTCCCGGTGATCTTCCTGCTCACCCGGGGCGGACCAGGCGAAGCCACCCAGATCCTGGTCACCCAGGCGTACAAGTTCTCCTTCGAGATCAGCCCCCGTGACTTCGCCCAGTCGTCCACCTGGGGCGTCCTCATCCTGATCCTCCTGATGGGCTTCGCCGCGATCTACCGGCGAGTCCTCCGCAAGCAGGGAGAAGTCTGGTGACCACCGCACAGACCACCGCGACCAACGCCCCCCGCCGCGGCCGCCGCTCGCCGCTCGCCTCGATCGGGCTGCACACCACCCTGATCGTCGCCTCCGTGATCGCCGTCTTCCCGGTCCTGTGGGTCCTGCTCACCTCGCTCAAGCCGGCGAAGTACGCGACCACGACCGACTTCTTCAAGGAGACGACGCTCGCGAACTACACCGACCTGCTGGAGAACACCGAGTTCCTCGCATGGTTCGGCAACTCGCTGCTCATCGCGGGCCTCACCACGCTCCTCGGTGTCTTCGTCGCCTCCACCACCGGCTATGCCGTCAGCCGCTTCCGGTTCCCCGGCAAGCGCGGACTGATGTGGACGCTGCTCATCACCCAGATGTTCCCGGTCGCCGTCCTGATCGTGCCGATCTACAACATCATGGCGACGCTCGGACTGCTGAACAGGGCCGCCGGTCTGGTCATCACGTACCTCACCATCGCCGTCCCCTTCTGCGCCTGGATGATGAAGGGCTTCTTCGACACCATCCCGCGCGAGATCGACGAATCGGGCCAGGTCGACGGGCTCAACCCGTTCGGCACCTTCTGGCGGCTGATCCTGCCGCTCGCCAAGCCGGGCCTCGCGGTGACCGCGTTCTACTCCTTCATCACCGCCTGGGGCGAGGTCGCGTACGCGTCCGCCTTCATGGTCGGCGACGAGAACCTCACCCTGGCCGGCGGACTGCAGAAGTTCGTCAACCAGTACGGCGCCCAGTGGGGTCCGATGTCCGCGGCCTCGGTGCTCATCGCCATCCCGGCGGCGCTGGTGTTCCTCTTCGCCCAGCGGCACCTGGTGACCGGCATGTCCGCCGGCGCCGTCAAGGGCTGACCCTGAACACCCCACACGTACCTCCCTCCTTACCTCTCAAGGAAGACATGACCCAGCACCTCGCTGCCCCTGCCGCCGCCCCGACCACCGGCACGCACACGGGTTGGTGGAGAGACGCGGTGATCTACCAGGTCTATCCGCGCAGCTTCGCCGACGGAAACGGCGACGGCATGGGCGACCTGGAGGGCATCCGCGGCCGGCTGCCGTATCTGAAGGAGCTCGGCGTCGACGCCGTCTGGCTCAGCCCGTTCTACGCCTCCCCACAGGCAGACGCGGGTTACGACGTCGCCGACTACCGGGCCATCGACCCGATGTTCGGCAGCCTCCTCGACGCCGACGCGCTCATCCGCGAGGCGCACGAGCTGGGTCTGCGGATCATCGTCGACCTGGTGCCCAACCACTCCTCCGACCAGCACGAGTGGTTCCAGCGCGCGCTGCGCGAGGGCCCCGGCTCCCCGCTGCGCGAGCGCTACCACTTCCGCCAGGGCAAGGGCGAGAACGGTGAACTGCCGCCCAACGACTGGGAGTCCATCTTCGGTGGCCCCGCGTGGACGCGGGTCGAGGAGGCGGACGGCACCCCCGGGGAGTGGTACCTGCACCTCTTCGCGCCGGAGCAGCCCGACTTCAACTGGGAGCACCCCGCCGTACGCGACGAGTTCCGCTCCATCCTGCGGTTCTGGCTCGACATGGGCGTCGACGGCTTCCGCGTCGACGTCGCCCACGGTCTGGTGAAGGCCGAGGGGCTGCCGGACATCGGTGCGCACGACCAGCTCAAGCTGCTCGGCAACGACGTCATGCCGTTCTTCGACCAGGACGGCGTCCACGAGATCTACCGCTCCTGGCGCCAGGTCCTCTCCGAGTACGACGGAGAGCGTGTCCTCGTCGCCGAGGCGTGGACCCCGACCGTCGAGCGGACCGCGCACTACGTGCGCCCCGACGAGATGCACCAGGCCTTCAACTTCCAGTACCTGGGCACCCATTGGGACGCCGAGGAGCTGCGCCGGGTGATCGACGCCTCGCTGGCCGCGATGCGGCCGGTCGGTGCGCCGACGACCTGGGTGCTCTCCAACCACGACGTCACCCGGCACGCCACCCGCTTCGCCAACCCGGCGGGCCTCGGCACCCAGCTGCGCGAGCCCGGCGACCGCGAGCTGGGTCTGCGCCGGGCCCGGGCCGCGACGCTGCTGATGCTGGCGCTGCCCGGCTCCGCCTACGTCTACCAGGGCGAGGAGCTCGGCCTGCCGGACGTCACCGACCTGCCCGACGAGGTCCGTCAGGACCCGTCGTTCTTCCGGGCCACCGGCCAGGACGGCTTCCGCGACGGCTGCCGGGTCCCCATCCCGTGGACCGTCGAGGGCAGCTCGTACGGCTTCGGCAGCGGCGGCAGCTGGCTGCCGCAGCCCGCCACCTGGGGCGGGCTCAGCGTCGAGGCCCAGGCCGGGGACCCCGGCTCCACCCTGGAGCTGTACCGCAGCGCGCTCGCCGTGCGCCGCGAGCAGCCCGGGCTCGGTGCGGGCGAGGAGATCGAGTGGCTGGAGGCGCCCGAGGGCGTGCTCTCCTTCCGCCGCGACGGCTTCGTCTGCACCGCCAACACCACCGGTCGGGCCATATCCGTCCCGCTGCCCGGCCGGTTCCTTCTCTCCAACGAGCCCGTCTCCCACGGGGAGGGCTTCGCGGAGCTGCCCGCCGACACCACCGTCTGGTGGGCGGTGTGACGATCCCCCTGCCGCGGGGGGGCGCGGGGGGGGCCCCGCCGGGCGGGGCGGGTGACGCGGGCGGGGGGGGGAGCGGGGCGGCGCGGAGGGGTGGGGTGCGAGGCCC